>NZ_JBTHHJ010000008.1:0-51247 GCF_054353855.1 Mycoplasma sp. 4423 | reverse complement strand
CATATGAATCAAAGAGTGATTCCAGAGCCTCCTGTTCTCAAGCGTGAGTAAATTCCGAAAAACGAATATTAGGAAATTTTGAATTTTGATCAGGGAACATTTTAGATAGCAATGTAGACTTAATATTCATTAAAAAGTCATATTTTTGCTGATGAAGTGTAAGGTAAGAATCTAAGGAAGTTAAAAGTTGGGAGATTTTTTGTTGTTCAGTTGTATTTTTAGGTTTTTTAAAAGTAATATTACTAAAATTTCCTAGTGTAATTGTTGGTATTGTACCAACAGTAACATTTTTAAGCGTTTGAGAATGAACATTTCATGTTTTTAGTAAATAATATACAAATTCCAGGTTAAATTTATTTCTTATTTCTATCCCTAAAATACCTTGTTTTGTGCAAAGGGGTATTTTATTGATAGAAACATTTCCAATAGTAGCTCCATTTGTAAAAATTATGCTATCTTTTTTAATCATTCATGCAGAAGAATTTTTTAAACCTTCTTCAGTAATAAAATTATTTGTTTGATAAACATATTTGCTTGATGTATCTTCTATTTTTAAAAAAGGAATTTTTCCATTTTTATAATAATTCTCTATGTTTGTATTTGGGGTTCCGCCCTCAGAAGCATAATCGTAAATGTTTCCCAAGAGATCCTCTTCTCAATCACCAGTAAATTCCTTAAATCTTATTTCAGGTATTTTTTTGTTCATCTCTACCACCTTTGGTTATATATTATAAATTATTTTCTATAACTTATTTGTTATTTATAAAATTCGATACAAAATATAAATATATCTAGTAATTAAAATCCACTCTTAATCAACTACAAAACAAAAAACGAAAAATAACCTATAAAAATGCAAGTTTTTTTATACTTTTTAGAAAAATAGTATAATAATATCCTAAATAAATAAAGGAGAATTAATGCAAAAAATATTACTTTTAGACGGTAATTTAATTAACAAGGATCATTCATCATATACCGGTGATACTATGGATTATCTTGAAACAAAATTTAAAAGTGAAGGTAAAGATGTTAAAAGATTTGATCTAAATGAAACTCATGGAGACATCTTTTTAACCAAAAAAACATACCCAGATTATTGAAAACAAATTGATTCAGATAAGTGAATTAATTTGTTAAAAGAAACTGATTTAGTAGTTATTTCTACATCAATGATTAACTTTGCTGCTTCAGTTGTAGTTAAAAACTTTATTGACAGTGTTTCGTTAGCTGATAAAACTTTTTCATATAAATATTCTAAAAAAGGTGAAGCAATTGGATTATTAGATCACCTTAATGTTTTGATTATTGCTTCACAAGGAGCGCCACAAGATTGGTATCAATGAGGTTCACATGTTTCATGACTTGAAGGAACATGAAAATTCCTAGGTGCTAAAAATGTGCAAATTTACCGTATTAATGGAACTAAGGTAAAACCTATTTCAGAAGAAAAAGCTACAGTTTATGTAGATAACCACAAACATGAACTTGATCATGTTCTTGCAAAATTCTAATCATTTAATTTTTATAAAAACAAAATTGTGATAGAATTAAGAAGCATAAATTAGCAGCAGTTTGTTATTGTTTTGTATAAATTTAACGCGTATAACTTGTTAGTAGATAAAGCTGAATTTTGAAAGCATTAAGTTAAAGTTATTAAACAAGAAATAAACCCTCTTCTATATGCAGAAAAGAGGATAAATGTCAAGATATACTGGACCAGTATTTAAAAAATCACGTCGTCTTGGTTTTTCAATTTTAGAAACCGGAAAAGAGTTTTCTAAAGGTAGAAAAAGAACATATGCACCAGGGCAACACGGAAATAAAAAAGTTAAACTATCAGATTACGGATTGCACTTATATGAAAAGCAAAAAGTAAAACACCTATTTGGACTTAACGAAAAACAACTTCGTAGAACTTTTGAAAGAGCAACCAAATTAAAAGGTATTACAGGTACCAACTTCCTACAATTATTAGAATTACGTTTAGATAACCTTGTTTATCGTGCCGGATTCGCTTCAACACGTAGACAAGCTCGTCAATTAGTTAACCATAATCATTTCACCTTAAATGGTAAAAAAGCTAATATTCCTTCAATAACTGTATCAGTAGGAGATGTTATTGAATTAAAAGAAAAATCAAGAGCAAATGTACAAATTACTGAAAGTTTAGCAAATAAAGTAGCATCTGCTTGATTAACCAGAAAAGACTTTAGTGTAAAATTGGATCGCTTACCAGAAAGAACAGAAATTCACCCAGAAATTAAAGACTCATTAGTAGTTGAGTTCTACTCAAAATAATAAGGAATAAATATGAAAAAAGATTTACACCCAGATTACCATCAAGTTAAAGTAACTTGTTCAACATGTCAAAGTGAATTTCAATTTAATTCAACTAAAAAACATTTTACAGTTGATGTTTGTTCAGGATGTCATGCTGTATATACTGGAAATAGAACACAAGCAAAAGCAACTGGAAGAATTGATAGATTTAACAAACGTCTTGAAAAGAAGGCATCTAAATAATATTATAGATACCAATATTTGTGATTAATAAAAAACTTATCCATATCGATAAGTTTTTTTTAAAACCATCATGCCAAGGTTTTTTTTGGTATCGTCCTTGTATTAATATAACTTTTATAATATGCATTATTAAATGTAATTCCTAAAAACATAAAATACACAAATCAGTTCACAAAGAATCCGATACTAAAAAAGAATCCTACTGCTGCTCCATAGTTATTATTGGTAAATAATCTACTTAAATATGTATATGCGATAACTAAAATAACAGATGGAAGAGCAGAAATAATAACACCTTTGTAAATGCCTTTAAAATTTATTTTAAAGGAAGGAACAAATTTAAATAAATATAAAAATATTATGATAAAAAATATTATAGTAAAAATAATATATAACAAGTCGTTAACACCACTTCCATCAAGTCTGTGTGCATTGAATAAACGAGCTTGAATAAAGATATTAAGAGTAGACATTGTTCATAAAATTATAGCTACACCAAGTACGATAAACAGCCCTTTTGCTTTATTGCCTCAATATGTTCCTACTTTTTCGTGCGAATAAATTACATTATAAGAAGTGATAAGTTTTCCATAACCACCTGCTGCTATGTATAAAGCAGGTAAAGCTACAAAAGAACCAGGAATCAAGGTGTATAACTTTTGTAGCAAATTATTAACCTGTATTTTACCAGGTGATGGGTTAAAATAAAGATCTCCACCTGGAATAAATTTATTAAAGATAGTAACATTAAAAAGTGCTTGAAAAGTACTAGTGTTACCATATTTGTTTTCAACTGTTTCTTTATAAAAACTATCTACATAGTTTGTAAATGAACCAATGTTATCATTTATGGTAATGTTTAAAAAATAAACAATATAAATAACAGAAACAAAGGAAATTAACATATAAAAAGCAGTAGAGAGTCAAATAAAATTATATTCAGATGAAGAGAATTTATCATAAACATAGTTTACAACCTTACGACGCTTAACTTTTTGATTTTGGTTATAACTACGAATTAAAACAAAAGCAAAAATACTAATAATTCCTTTGATAAAAAACTCATAAATCCAATAAAAGAAATCAAAGGTAGCAAAATAAACAATATTAAGATAAAATCTTTTATATATCTTTTTTGGTATTCGCATTTTAATTAGTTTTTTGTAACTAAGTGGTTTATTTTTTGAAGCGAGCATCGAGAACCTTAACTGCAATTTCGTTTGAAATTATCGGATTTACTTGTCCATTTGTCTGTTTCATTAAATTACCTAGCACAAACTTCAATACTTTTTCAGGCCGATTTAAGTATTCAGAAACTAATGCTGAATTATTTTCTATTATTGCTTGTAAATAATTTGTAATAAGTTTTGGATCTGAAATTTGTTTAAGTTGATGTTGGTCTAAAAGATCGTTGATATCAGAATCAAAGTTTACAAGTAAAGGAATCAATTTCTTTAGAGACTTACCTGAAATAACTCCTTGGTCTAAAAGTTGCATTGCTTTAGCGATATCCTCAACTTTTATCCCTAAATCATAGGCTAAAACACCTTTTAAGTTAGCAAGTGAAACTATTTCAGCAAAAAATACTTTTGATAAAGCTTCTTTATTTTCATAAGGAATCAAATCAAAATACTGTGCTAATTTAATATCATCTAATAAGCTATTGATATAAATATTTTGAATTTTTAGACTTTGATATCTAACTCTTCGCTCAAGTGGTAGTTCTTTTAATACTACTGAATTAATAAATGCATCAGAAAGTTTGATATAAGGAATATTAGGTTCAGGGAAGTAGCGATAATCAACTGCTGCTGTTTTAGTTCGCATTACAACATTAGCATTGCTTTGATCGTCAAATCTCTTGGTTTGTTGTAAAATTTCTTGTCCTAAAAGTAACTTACTTCTTTGTAATTTAATTTCATATTCAATTGCTTTTTTAATATTAGAAAGCGAATTCATATTTTTAATTTCAACTTTTGTACCAAATTTTTCTACACCATAAGGACGTAAAGAAATATTAATATCAGCACGTAATGTTCCTTGCTCTAGTTTTCCATCTGATATATCAAGTGACTGCACAGTCTTTTTAATCATATCGACATATGCTGCAGCTTCATCAGCATTTTTTATCACAGGATATGTTACAATTTCAATCAGTGGAACTCCGGCACGATTGTAATCTAATAAAGTCCCTTGCTCACTATGATGTTGGCGTGCTGTATCTTCTTCTAAATGGATTCTTTCAATTGCTATACTTTGTATTTTATCATTTACTATGATATCAATTTTACCGTTTTTACCTATCGGACGGTAAAATTGAGTGATTTGATATCCTTTTGGTAAATCAGGATAAAAATAATTTTTACGGTCAAAGTGTAATTGTGTATCAATTTGCATATTTAATGCTTTAGCAAGTGCAATAGCATACTTTACAGCCTGCTTATTAACTTGTGGTAAGGTCCCTGGATATCCTAAATCAATTTGATTTGCTGTGGTATTTACCGGTGCATTATAATCATTTAACATTGCAGAAAACATTTTAGTTTTAGTTTTTAATTCAACATGGATTTCAATTCCAATAATTGTTTCAAAATTATTCATGTTTTTCTCCGATTAGTTCTTCAAATCATTCTGCATATGCTAATAACTTTTTATCATCATAAATCTTGGTTTCTAATGCTATCGAAAATGGTAAATTATGATGCTTTGCTAATGGTAATGTAATCGATGGATTCCCTGCTAAATTGGCAGTAGTTAAGATATAACTCATCACATCGTAGTCTTTAGGAGCATCAAAAGTAGGAGCAACTGCAGCAAAGGCTGGGAAAATAACTAAATCACCTTGATCTTGCAAGGATTTTCAATACTCAACTATTACCCTACGAGCTTTTTGAGCCTTAAATAACATTTCTTCAACATTTTCAGCATATAAAAAGTAACTACCTAGCGACAAGCGTTCTTGAACCATTTTTCCAAAGTGTTTTGAACGAGTGCTACGAATAATTTCTTCTCATGAACTTGCATCAACACGATTTGCAAAACCGATACCTGTTAAATTAGCTAAATTTGAACTTGCTTCTGAATAAGAAATTATTTCATAAGCAGGTTTTACACATCTTAAAATATCTATATTTGGTTTAATTTTTTCAACTTTTATCCCTGTAGCAGATAACTTTTGCAACAATTGTTGATATGCATCATTGATATAATCTTCACAAAATTGTGAAAAATCAAGTGCAATTACACTCTTAGGTTTACTTTTAATAACATCTTTAATTTCAACATCTACAGATGTCATATCTTTGTTATCTTTACCATATAACACCTGTGACATTGCAATAATATCGTTAACATTATGAGCAAAATAAGCAACTGTGTCAAGCGAAGATGCATAAGCATATAATCCGTAGCGACTGATTGCTCCATATGATGGTTTAAATCCTGGGATTCCATTATAACTACCTGGTAATCTTACACTATCACCAGTATCAGAACCTAATGCAATCGAAATGTTTTCATTAAATGTAGCAACAGAACCTGATGAAGAACCACCTGCATAACGATTTTTATCTAACGGATTTGTTATTAACCCGTATCCACTGTATGTTCCGGTTCCTCCGAGTGCTAATTCATCAAGATGTACTTTGGCAACAAAGTGTGCTCCATTAGCATATAGTTTTTTAACTGCAGTAGCTGAATAACCAGGTTCAAAATTTTCTAAAATTTTTGATGATCCTGATGTTGGAGCACATTTAGTTGCATAGTTATCTTTAATTGTTAAAACTGCTTTTGATAAACTCATATCTTTGGTATAAAAATCTGTATTATAAGGAAATAAGTACGCAACAGCATTGTTTTTATCATTTTTTAAATCATTGTATGCAGCATCATAATTTCCAAGATGTTTGATTCTACGCACTATTTTACCACCTTTGTTAACTTAAGGTAATCACCATCTGATTCAGGTGCATTAGATAATATTCTTGCTTTTGTAATGCGATCTTCTTCATTATATTCATCTTCTCTAAGAAAATCAATTTGATAACTTTCATTAATATGACTCATTGGTTTAACATTTGTTAAATCTAATTTATCAAAATATTTAATTTGTTTTTGCAGTTTATTTCAATTTTCAAGGATGTCATTAACTACTTGCTTGGTAGGTTCAAACATCAAAGTTTTAACAATTTCATTCAGTTTTTCTTTAGTAATTTTAATCATATTTCTCCTATCACTTTGCTGGTGCATAAAATTCAAAGTTATTTAAATAAGCTAAATTACCAGATAAACCTACAAATTTTAAATAATATGAATGTAGCATCAATCTAGATGCTTTTTTACCACCATATTTCATATCACCATAAATTGGTTTACCTAGGAATTTTAATGATAAACGGATTTGATGTTTGCGTCCAGTCAGCAATTGTGCTATTTGTTTGTTGTTTTCTATTGAAAAGATAGTCTTAGCATATTTATAACCATCTTTAGTCTTAACTGATGTTTTAATTTTATTATTTTGCTTACCAAAATATAATTCAACTTCTTTATATGCTTCATTAAAGTCACTTTTAAATAAATATTTTTTAATAAAATTAATACTAGAAGCATTTAAAGCGACTAATGAAGCATAATTTTTAGCATATAAAATAATTCCACTGGTTTCTTTGTCTAAACGACCTACATGACTAGGTTTAAAACTATCAATTTGCTTATAATTAAGGTATGAAAGAACTTGCTGATCTAAACTATGTTCATCACCATGAACCACTACTCCTGCTTGTTTATTAATTAAAAGAATATTATCATCTTCATATAAAATATTTAAATCAAATGATACTTTTTTAAAGGTATTTTTAAATATATCATTTATCCCATATACAACAATTTCGTCATTTTCATTGATTATTAAATCTTTGCTTACTTTTCTACTATTATTAACTTTTATATCTTTTTTTCGAAAAAGCTTCTCTATCCGTGAAACTGGGACATTATTCAAATATTTAATTAAAAGCTTAAATAATGTTCGCCCTGAATCGTTATTTGTTGCACTAATTTCAAACATTTTACTCCTATATAAATTAAATTATACATTATTTTATCTTTTTGATTATTTGATGCTTTTATATAAGTTATAAATATATCAAAATTACTTTTAATACTACAAACAAGCATTAAAAGTAATTTTGATTAATGATGTATTTTTTTATGTATCCGATAACGAGAAATAACCATTGCAATAAGGATGATAAAGAATAAAATTGCATAAAGGATGAACATATATTCAAATCCATATGAATCATCTAATCAAGTAAATATAACTAAGATTAAACAATAAAAAATGATTCGTATAATTAATGTCACAGCATTTTGTTTATTGAACTCATTTTTATCAAAAATTAAGTACAAATAATTATTTCCGATAGGAAATAGCAATGATTGTGATAGTTGCATAAATGAGTTTAAAATTATATATGTGATAAGCAGTGCTAATTTGTCTTCCTTTACAGCAAATAAAATCGGGATTCAAATAAGATTTAAAAGAGAAGCAACAATTGTAAGTCCCATAAACAACCGATTTCGCGATACTTTCTTTTTTGCTGTTATATAACCTAAAATTGCACCGGTTCCTAATAAAGCTGAACCACCTATAATCATCGAAAATAAAAATGACCATTTTTTATAATCATATTTTATATAATTAAAAAACTGCAAAATCCCTGTTTGTTTAGGAAATAAGAATATCGAGAAAAATAATCCTAAACTAAGAGCAAAAATTCATTTTTCATATTTAATTTTTGCAATTTTATCTTGTGTATGTTCTTCAACTAACTTTAATGAATGCTGATTAGGCTTTAATAAAATAAAGAAAAATAAGGATATTGCAAATGTAATAATGTTAAAAATAACAACTGCAAAAAAAGGTCATGCAAATAAAAATAAAGTGAATAAAGGAGAGATGAATGTCGAAATCGCAATAGCTAATGCATTTGTGATATTAAACATCGGAAGTTCTTTGCTTTGGTTTGCTAAATAATAGACAATATTTTTAAATGCTAAAATTCTGAATGAGTTGACTATACTAAATAAACCACTAGCAACTATTAAAGAATATGAAAGTGCTTTATCATGTGTTTTAAATGCAATGATTAAAACTATTAATAATATAAATATACTTGCTGAATCAGAGAAAATTAAAATATTTTTGGATTTGAATAACTTTATAATTTTTGGTCCGAAAATAAAAACAAATATCATCGGAACTTGAATTAAAATATAATAAAGAGTGATATATCACAAGTTATTTAAACTTTGAAAAATATATACTGATGCTCCGATTTGAAAACCTTGACTACCAAAAAATAATACAAAAACTGCAATAAATCAATAAATTTTATTAGTGATTTGTCTATTAATGCTCACCATAAAATCTCCTTGTATTTATTATTTTACAACTTTATTTTTATTTTATTATTGTTAATGTAAAATTTAAACATTTAAGGAATATATGTATTATGTAAGCGATTATGATAAAGTTTTAAATGAAGTTATTGTAAAACTAAAAGAACTTGATATAAATTTCTCTAAAAGTTATAGTGATGGACGAATTAATTCAATTTTTAATGAAGAAAAAATAGTAAAAATTCTTTTAAATAGCCAAAAAGAAATAAATATTTTAAAAGAATATGATGTCAAAATTTATGAACAACCAAAACCAAGATTTTGATATGATATAGTAATCAAAAATACTGATAATTCGTTTTTTCACCCGTTGAATATTAAAATAACTAATCCAAATCTTAAATCAGCAAGTAATATAAGTTCGAAAACAGGTTTATATTTTGCATTAACAGGTGATATATATCCAAATTTTTCAAATACATGAGGAAATTATTTTTATAAGTTAGCAAAGAATTTAAAAGCAACACAAACAGATTATTATTTGCTAGTATTCAACAAAAATAATCCTAATGATATTTTCTTTACATCTTTAAAAAGAATGCAATCTTTAATTCCGAATGGTAATAATTTACCTTTTCAATTTAATCCTAATTTAAACCGTAAATTAGTTAATCGAACATATGCACAATCCAAAGAGTTTTTATTAAATATACTTTTTCAATCTGTTAAGAAGAGAGCAAAAATTTTAGATGATTTTAATGAAAATTTTAAAAATTAAATATTGCTTGTAAGATACTTTGTGTAAAATGATACCTTCCGTCTCTTTTTATTCCCATTAATTCTCAGTCAATGTTGTTTAAAATATCAACAATTTTCTTAGTATTTTGATAATCTAAATTTACATATATTGACAAAACTGATGCATCATAATGGATAAATTCGCCTTTTTCTTGAAAATCTAAAACATAAAAAGGTCTTTTATTTCTTGTTTTACAGTTAACAAAAATTTGATATGTAAATTTTCTTGGTGGGATGGGGACAGGTCGAATTCATTTATTTGGTTGATACAAAATATTATTCAGTTGTTTTGTTCTCTCTGTATGTGAAACAACAAAAGATATATTCCCTTTTTGCAATTTTGAATTGAAGCCACTTGCTCCACCTACTTTTACAATAATATCTGTAGGTAATTTTGGTTTTTTACCAAATAAAATTTTTCAATTAGATCAAAAATATTTAATTTTATCTTTATGATTTTTAACTTTAACTATCTTTATAATAGCAGTAGGAACAGAAGCGTTTTCTCAAATGTTTTCAGGGATTAATTCAAAGTATGTAATTGAAAAATTATCATAAATAATTTTTAACAAATACTTTGCAGAAGTTGTTGTAAAAATTGCAGCAGGAATTATTCAAATAAGTTCGCCATTTTGCTTTAAATCTGATAATGCTTTTTCTAAAAAATATAAATATAGGTTAGGTTTGTGGATTAAAAATTTACTTTTGGGTGCATCTATAATATTTTTATAATCTACATATGGTGGATTTCCTATAATAACATCTGGATGATAATTAGTATTAAAATATGATATGACTTTTGCTCCTACATGTGCTATATTTTCATCTATTTCTAATGCTATAAGATTATTATATTTTTTGATTAATTCAAAATAAAAATTACCTGTTCCAGATGAAGTTTCCAATATAAAAGAATTGTTATCAAAAGAAATTAAAGATATCATTTTTAAAACGATATCTTTTGGCGTAAATACTTGTCCATAATTAATTTTATTCATATTTTACTTTATCACCTTTAATTTTTGTTTAATTATTATATAACAATTTATGTTTAAAATATCAAAATTTGAAAATACAGCCTTATTAGGCTGCTAATGTTATGTCATTAAATATTTTTCATATATTGTAAAATCGAAAATATCAGAACATTCAATGTTTTTGCTTTTTTCAATATACTCAAAAAATAATTCATTTATTTGGTTATTTGATAATTCTTGTTTATTCGGTGTATTCATTTATCTCCTTTATTCTTCATTTTCATAATATGGTTTAGCATTTTCTAGAAATTTTCTGGCGTGGTATTCATATGTGGCACCATAATCTATTTTTTCATACATTTCGCTTCCTGTATAAGGATATCCAGAAGATGAAGGCCCTTCTCTGTATCTATACTTTGATTTTTTTGAAATACCATCATAGATATCTCTTAGTTCTTTTACCAGCTTGATTAATTCATTATAATTAATTATTTTTTTGTTCAGAACCGCAATAGTTACATCTTTTTCTCTGTTTAGCTCACCAGCTACACCTCATTTTCTTCTGTATTCATAATTTTCTAATTTTAAATCTTCATATTGTTTTTTTGTGAATTCATATTTATTAATCATACTTTGATAATCAGATAATAATTTAGTTTTATTGTCCTTTAAATCGTTGTTTCTCTTATTTAGTAACTGAATTTCATTTAAATTATTATTATTTTGGTTTTGTAAATTGTTGAAATTAGTAGTCAGTGTATTAAGTGATGCCTGAAGTCGATTCTTCTCTTGATCTGTATCTGCATATTTTTGGTTTATATCATTTAACTGTTCTTTGAGTTTGTTTATTTCTAAATACATTGCTACAATGTTTTCACCATAATTTTTGGTATTATTTGCTATTTCATCTCTTGCTTGATATGCACTTCTTAATGTTTGTAATAAGTGCTTTATTTCTTTGTCTTTTCCTTCAATAATTTTTGTATTTTCTGCTATTGTTCTTTGATGTTCTAAAATTTCTTCATCTTTTTGTTGTATTTGCTCTCTTAGTTCACTATTTTGATTTGTAAGTTGTTGTATTTCTTTTGCCTTTGCATTTATTGCATTTTGATTCTGTGTAAGCTGACCATTTAGTTGTTGGATTTGTGTATTTAAATTATCTATTATTTCAACTTTGCCATCAAGTTGACCATTTAATTGCTGTATCTTTTGTCTATTAAATTGAATTTGTTCTTGAATTTTTAAATTTTCTGTATTTATTCTGTCTATTTCGTTACGTTTTGTTTGAATTAATTTTTCATTTTCAGAATCTTTTTGTCTTAATATCTCTATTTCTTTGTTTTTTGTGTTAATAATTTTTAAGTTATCATCATTTTGTTGATTCATTTTATTTGTTATTTTTTTGGTTTCATTTAATTTTTGCTCTAGTTCTTTTTTATCATTATCTAACTGTGTTAATTTAGATTCAAGTTTTCTTTTTGAATCTGTTAAATCATTAATATTACCTTTTAATAAATCGATTAATTTCTTTTTATCATTAATATCTGTTTCTAGTAATGCTATTTGCCTACCTTGTGCTTTTATAGTACTCATATTTTCTTCATTGATAGAAAAAAATAATGAATTTGCATTAGATAATTGCAACGAACCAGTAAAATATTTATCGGTATTCTTTAATATTTCATCATATTTATTTATTTCTTGATTAATTTGATTTTGAGTTTGTTTTATTTTGTTATCAGTATCTTCAATTAATCTTTTAGTTTTATCTATATCTCTTAGAAAAATTTGCTTCTTTATATATAGTTCATCACTGTTATTTTCTTTATAAAGTTTGTCTATTTTATCTAACTCATTATTTTGTCTAATCAGTTCATTTTTTAAATCCATATTTCTATGATTTACTTTATTAAGTTGATTATATAAATTTAAAACTACAATATTCTTATCGTTTAATTTTATATCGTTATCAAATGCTTTTTTCGAAACATTATTCTCGTTATCTAAGACATTTTGACTTAGTTTATACCAATTCTTTTGTAAAAATCAAAAATCCTTACTTATAAAATTACTTATATTATTAAATTTATTTTCTGCTTTTTCTTCTTTGTTATATTTGTCTTCAAATTCTTTTTCTTGCTTGCTTATAGCATCATTCATATTGCTTGCTATTTTTTTTATATCATTGTTTTGGCTTGTTTTTAATGCGCTTTGATATAAAGTAAGTTGCTTTGTATATGCATCATTAATCACTTTCTTATAGTTATTTAGATAGTTTAAATAACTTTCTTGCTTTTGTTGCAGTGAGTTTTTAGATTCAGATAATGTCTTTTTTAACAAATTTGTTGATTCAATAAATTTGTTAACTGTTTCTTTATAAGTTTGCAAATTCTGATTTAATAAATTCATATTTTGTTGCAAACTTTTTAAAGAACTTTCGTTATTCTTAATCGAATTAGCATAATTGATATTAATATTCAAATCATGCTTTATTCAAAAATTTATGTATATATCGCTTGAATCAATTAATCCAATAACATCATTAATAATCTTATTTATATGATTATAGTAACCTAAAAAATCATCGGTTTCCAATCAAACATTATTATTTATTTCATTTAATAAAGTTTGTATATTAGATTCTAATAAAGCGGTTTGTTCATAACTTTGCTTTACTCATGGAATTTCATCTGTATCAGCTGATAGTTTTTTCAAATTTTCATTATGTTTTTTTATCAATTTTAGATAAATATCTCATTTAGAGTTCAATCTATTGTTATTTTCATCTAAAAAACTTTTTAATGATTTTATTTGATTTGAATTAAGTTCTTGATTCAACTTAACAGCTTGTATTTCGTTATTTTTGTCTATAATATCGTTTAAAAAAATTTTTAAATCTTCTTTAATCGGTAAGATATTTTGATTAAAAGAAAGATTTATATTTTGCGTTCGTTTTAGTTCGTCTTGGATTTTATTTTGAAAACCTTTTATTTTATTTATTCTCTCATTAATTTGGTTTTGTAATTTTACAAATGCATCTTTTTCTGCATTTAAATTATCAAAACTAGGTCTTTGCTTATTAAAATTGTCTATATTTTCAATTACCTTCTGATATTCAAAACTTTTTTGATTTGTAAGAACAGGTGAATTAGATGAATTTTTCTGCAGTTTCGTTATTGCAAGCTTAATTGGATATGCTGCTGCTCCTGCAACAACTGCAGTTGAACCTAAAATCATAATCAGTTTTATGTTTTTTGTCATTTTACCTCCACTTTATATATATTAAGAGAACAACAAAAGAACAAATTAGAAACAAAAAAAGTAAAATATTTTGATATTTTATAATATCAAATACTATATATACTTTTATAACAGGATTTATATAACTAAAAAGTTAAATTTTTATCATTTTTTTAGGAAAAAATTAATTTTTTGCTATTATTTATTGATATATAATTAAAAATCAATATATTAGGAGTGATTAAATGAAAAAAATTAAAGGAAAGAATTTTCTTTTCTATGGTATAAATTATATCGTCGGATTTGGTCTTCTTGCCTCGATTGCTAGTGTTTTAAAAACAGGTAGTTACAGTATTTTAGTATTTGCTATTACTTCCTTTATTGCAGGTGGTGTTATGCTTGCTTTTGCACGTGGAACCCAAATGTATTCAAAAGAAGTTGGTGGATCATATGTTTTTGTTAAAAAAGCATTCCCAAAAAAAAGATGACTATGATATTTTAACGGATGAAACCAGTTCTTGCAGGCTCCCTTGTTTTCTGCAACTACACCTTTGTTCTTTATATCTATTATTAGATTATTTATCAACAATTCATCAGTCTATGAGAAATATTCATTGTTAATACAACTTTTAGCATTACTATTTTTTATTGTTTTAACAATTATTTCAGCATTAAATTTTGGTATTTCTAAAAAAGTTATTGTTTGAACAGCTTATATAAAATGGATTGTTATTGCGATTATTTTTGCTTCTGTTATAGCTTTATTAATTCAAAATCCAGGGAATTCATTTATTAAAAACACAGAAAAAGTTACACCATTTATGATAATAAGTTCAATCTTAAGTTTCATATATGCGTATGGTGGCGTAGAAGGATTATCAGGTTTATCAACAGAAGTTGAAGCGAAAAACTTTAGAAAAATCTTGCTTTCTGTTTTTGGTATCATCTTATTCATTTATTTAGTATTTTATTTAATGTTTATTTTTATTGATTCATCAAGTGTTTCAACAAAAACTATCTCGAATTATACCGCTGCAATAATGAATAAGGTTATGGGAATTGCAGGATTGATTATATTTACTATCGGACTTTTATTTAGACAAGTTACTTCAACCGTCTTTTCAATGATATATTATGCAAAAGCAGTTGTTCCATTAGCACAAGATGGATTTTTACCAAGTCAATTATCACAAGTAGCTAAAAACGGACAACACCGTAAAGCAATCGTTTTTGCAGCATCCATTACTATAGCTTCAATGATTATCTTTACAATTCTACCAGGTTTATTGGGTGTACCAGATCAATTTGAAACTATCTTAAATGCAGGTAATTTAGTCTTCTTTGTGCAATATTTACTTGCTATTATAGCAGTATTAGTTCTTTCGAAAAAATTGCGCAATGAAGTTAAGTTTCCATTATGAGAAAAGATAGTATACATTATTACAAGTATCTTAATTATTATAGTATTATTAATTACATTTATTCCACCTATTGTAGGTGAAGCATATGATAGTTCACAATTAATAACAATATTAAGTTATATTGTATTTATGGTAATTGGATTTATTGTTTGAGGAGTATATTTATTATTCAAATGATTTATTGACTTTAAAAAAGCAATTATAAACCCACAAAATCAATCACAAAATCTTTCTTCAAAAGAATATACACAACTACTAAAACAAAATAGCGATCACACACATAATTGTGAAATTGAACATCCTAATACAAATTAAGAACTGCATCTTATGTAGTTTTTTTTAATATTTTTACACTAAATAAACATACTTTTAGTTTATTGTTCCACAAAGTTGCATAAGTTTATATTATTTTTAGCATTTCCCTAGAAAATTTATGAAATAGTTTATAATATATAAAGATTTATTTTAACTTCTTTAAAAGGAGGATTTATGAACAAAAATTATGATCATAAATTAGTTGAAAAAGGTATAGAAGCAAAATGACGTGATAAAAAATATTTTATTACCCACGATGTTAAGAAAAAACCTTTTTCAATCTTGCTTCCGCCTCCGAATGTAACCGGGATGCTACATTTAGGGCATGCTCTTGATTCATATATTCCTGACACAATTATTCGTTATAAAAAACTTAAAGGTTATGATGTGATGTGAATTCCCGGTATGGATCATGCCGGAATTGCCACTCAATCTAAGGTTGAAGATGTTATTTTTAAAAGTGAAGGTAAAACTCGACACGATTTAGGTCGCAATGAATTTATCAAGCGAGTTTGAGAATGAAAGCATAAGTATGCTGAAATATTTAAACAACAATGATACAAGATGGGATTAGCTCTCGATTATCAAAATGCACGCTTTACCTTAGATGAAAAAGCTAGTGCTGCAGTGCAAAAAGTATTTGTTGATATGTATAACAAAGGTTTATTATACAAAGGAATGCGAGCAATCAGTTGGGATATAAAATTACAAACTGCCCTTTCAAATATTGAAGTTAATAATGTACCTACCCAACAAAAAATGTATTATATTAAATACCCAATTTATAATTCAAATGAATCATTGATTATTGCTACTGTGCGTACTGAAACACTGCTAAGCGATGTTGCTGTTGTTTATAATCCGACTGATATTCGTTATCAAAAATATCAGGGGATGTTTGTTGTGCACCCGATTACTAAGAAAAAACTTCCAATTATAGCTGATTCATATGTTGACCCAAAATTTGGAAGTGGTTTAATGAAATTATCTGCACATTCTGAAGCAGACATTGAAATAATAACAAGGTTAAACTTACAAATTAATGAAACTATTGATAAAAACGGTTTTATTAATGCTCCCGGTTGTGCTTTTGATAAAATGGAACGTTTTCAAGCACGTTTAGCAATTGCTAACTACTTAAAAGAGCAAAATATGCTTGAAAAAGCAGAAGATGTAATTTCAAATATTGCTGTTTCTGATCGTTCTAAATCAGTTGTTGAGACATTGGTGCTTCCACAATGATTTGTGAAAATGGATAAGTTAAAAAATCATATATTAAATGATTTAAAATCCAAAAATGGAGTTAAATTCTATCCGAATAGGCTTAAAGACACAATGAAGCAATGGATGGAAAATGTGCATGATTGAACCATTTCACGTCAGCTTTGGTGAGGACATCGATTACCGGTTTGATATTATCAAGATCAAATTAAAGTCCAAATAGACAGTCCTGGTCCAAATTGGATTCAAGATCCTGATGTTCTTGATACTTGATTTTCATCAGGGATAGCACCATTTACTTTCTTAAACTGACCTGATTTGAATAATCTATTATTAAAAAGATTTTACCCTACATCTTTATTAGTTACAGGTTATGATATTATCTTCTTTTGGGTTGCTAGAATGTATTTTATGAGTTTAGAATTCATGAAGCAAATACCATTTAAACAATTGTTATTTCACGGATTAATTCGTGCTGAAGATGGACGTAAAATGTCAAAATCATTTAATAATGGAATAGATCCAATGCAATTAATTGATCAATATGGTTCCGATGCTCTTCGTTGATTTTTGCTAACTAATACAGCACCCGGAATGGACATTCGTTTTTCAAGCGAAAAAGTTGAAGCCGCATGAAGAGTAAATAATAAATTATGAAATATAGCAAACTACATTAAAGAACTTCCTGATTCAAAGGATAAATCATTAAGTCCAGCTGATAAATGAATTTTTAACAAACTCGCATTCTTGTCAAGAAAAATAAGCAAGTTTGTTAATAAATATGATTTTGCTGTACTCGGCAGTGAAATATACAAATATATTTTTAATGATTTAAGTGGTTGATATGTTGAATTTTTAAAAACTAATTCTAATAAAAAGATTGCATTGCAAGTGTTACAAAAAACATTAATTATTCTACACCCATTCTTACCTTTTTTAACCGATTATTTATACAAAGATATCTATAATACAGAACTTTTAGAAGCAAAATGGCCTATTTTGAAAATCAAAAAAGGTATTGAATATATTGATGAAGTCATCGAAATAACTACCGCTATTCGTCGCTTCCGTGATGATAATAAAATCTCTAAAAAAGATGTTATATATTACGATTATCAAGGCAATTTACCTAAAAATGCTATTGAAATGATTAATAAATTAGCTAATGCACTAGTTTCAGAAAATAATGATTTTCTTATTTCTATTCAAGGTAAAAACCTTTATATTAAAGTAGATGCAGCTTTAAAAGAAAAAAATAAAGCAGACCTGTTGAAGAAAATTAAGGATACTGAATTTGAAATACAGCGAGCTAAAAATATGCTTTCAAACCAAAAATTTGTTACTTCTGCACCTGCTGAAAAAGTTGAAGCAGAACGAATTAAGTTACAAAAATATTCACAAGACCTAGAAAAATACCAAAAGGAGCTTAAATGAAAATACTAAGTGGAAAAGAATTAGCCCAGGCAGAACTTTTAAAATTAAAAGCAGAAGTTGCACAACTCGATGATGAAGATAAACCGAATTTATCAATTGTGCAGGTTGGAGATAATCCAGCATCAAATAAATATGTAGCAGCTAAATTAAAAAAATGTGAAGAAATTGGTTTAAAAGGAACATTATATAAATTCCCTGAAACCATTACACAAAAGCTACTGCTTAAGAAACTTGATATTATAAATGAAAAATCTACCGGAGTTATCATCCAACTACCTTTGCCTGCACATATACCTCAGCAAGTGATATTAGATGCGGTCCCACACGAAAAAGATGTTGATGGACTTAGTGCAAAAAATGAATTTACACTTTATAACGATATTCCTACTAAGCATTTTGTTCCAGCTACCGCAAGGGCTGTCTTAGAATTAATGGAGTATCATAATATTGATGTTAAAGGTAAAAAAGTGTGTGTTGTAGGACGTAGTAAAGTGGTTGGTAAACCTATTGCTCATATTATCAAGCGTATGGGTGCAGATGTAGCCACCTATAACGAACGCACTGGTTTAAAGGGTGTGGAAAGTGGTGATATTATAATTGTTGCTATCGGTGTTGCTAAGTATGTTAAAGCAATGAATGTTAAAGAAGGTGCGATCGTAATCGATGTAGGAACTAATTTAGATAGTCAACTTAGCGAGACTTTAGCAGGTGATGTAGACTTTGAATCTGTAAAGGATAAAGTTTCAGCCATTACCCCTGTTCCGGGTGGAGTAGGACCTGTTACTGTAGTTTGTTTATTAAAAAACTTACTTGATATTGTAAGATAGGAGAATAATGAAGAAAATTGCTATATTAACTTCTGGTGGTGACGCACCTGGAATGAATAATGCATTAAGAGCAATTGTAAAAACTGCAAAAGCAAACGGAATCCAAAGTTATTTAGTATTTGAAGGATATAAAGGTTTATGCAATAATGAAATAATTCCATCAGAAAAAGTTAATTTAGACAACTATATCAATCAAGGTGGAACATGCATTTTTTCAGCCCGTTATCCAGAGTTTAAAGATGAAAAAACTCGTTTAGTTGCTGTAAAAAACCTAAAAGAACTTGGTATCGAAGCATTAGTTGTTATCGGTGGAGATGGAAGTTATAAAGGTGCTCAGTTATTACACGAATTAGGTGTAAAAACTATAGGTTTACCAGGTACAATTGATAATGATATCGCTTCAAGCGATGTAACCATCGGTTATGATACCGCATTAAACACCGTGGTAGAAGCTATTGATCGCATTCGTGATACAGCACAAAGTCATAAACGCATTATGTTAGTTGAAGTAATGGGAAATGGTTGTGGTGATTTAACTTTATATTCTGGTTTAGCTACTGGTGCTGAAATCATTGCAACCGCTGAATTAAATCTTTCTAACGAAGAAATTGTTGAAAAAGCACTAGAGTTATCAAAACAATCATGACGTCGCAGCATTATGATTGTAATTTCAGAGAAAAAATATGATTTAAATTTACTGCGTTCATTAATTCAGCAAGCAACCAAATGGGAAACTCGCATTAATCCACTGAATCACATCCAACGTGGGGGTAAACCGACTGCTGCTGAACGTGTTTTATCATCTGTGATGGGAATTAAAGCAGTGGAATTATTACTTGAAGGTAAATCTGGTTTAGCAATTGGATTAATAAACGGCATAGTTACTGGAATCCCTATTTTACAAGCTTTATCGATGGATAATCCAGCCAAAGATAAAGCAGTTGAACTAGCTAAGAAATTTAATAAACTAAATCAATCATAAAAGTCCCTAATTTAGGGACTTTTATTGATATTGAATTTCAATTTTGAATATATTTTCTTTTAATTCCGATTCATTTGGTTGCTTATTTGCATTCTGCTTTTTATTTAAAGCATCTAGATAATTATATAAATCATCTGAAATTTGGAAGAATAAATCAACATTAGAATTTTCTATAAAACTATCTTTATTGAAAAATAATGCAAAATTTGAGAATAATCCTGGGATGCTGCCTTCAAAACTGTCAGCATTATAATTATAATTACCGTTATCAAATTCATTTAATAAACCTAGTTTTAATACATTGTCTGCTTTATCATAATTTACTGAATTTACTGTAAATAAATTGATTAAAGCTAGTTTATATGGTTGTAATGCTTGCTCATCTTCTGGATTAAGAAACATTTCTCTTACATTAAAGTATGAAGCATATAAGTTAACAAAATCATTATGGGATAGGGTAAGTTTAGCAAAATGTTTTACATCATCAGGAATAAGTGTAGATAAATTTGTAGTATTATCATCCAAATCAAAGTCATTTAACCTAAATTTACCAGTATTATCCTTTGAATATACAGTTAAAAATAAATTAGCAGGATATTGATTATCGCGATACTTAAAAGTAGCATTTACAGGTAAAAAGAATTGATAATCAACATCATTTCTTATATCTGTTTCTGGTGTATTACCTTCTTTTAAAAGTTTTTCTTGAAGGTTTTTAAGCTGCTGAATTCTTGTTTCGTTTGCATTCTTCTCTTTTTCATCCTTGTCTTTATTCTTGCTTAATTTATCAATATAACTAGATAAAGGTTCATAATTATCTATGATTTGATTTTCTATCTCCAATTTAGTATCTTTATATTTACCGATAGCAAAACTTCATATTTGCTTTTTATGTTCTAATTGTAAATAAGTTTTTCAAAACTCATTAAGTTTTAAAAATGTATCATTTAGTTTTTTTGTTAAATCTTCGACTTTTGTAATTATTTCTTTATTTTCTAAATAGTTAGTTTCCTGGATTTGTTTTAAAATATCATCAATTTGACTGTGAAAATTGATAGATTCTTTTTGGATATCAGTTATTTTATTTTGATCGATTTGTTTAACGTTAGACAAAACATTTAAAACACTTTCCGATCAATATAAACGAGCTGTAAAATTCAAAAGTGCATATATTTCGCTATATTTTTTTACATAATCAGTTATTTTCTCTGCATCTTCATGGTTGGTTTGAAGTATTTGTGAAATTATATATATACGATTTTGAAAAATTATACGACCTATATTAGTAATTTTCGCTGTGAAATTATAGTATGGCTTATGTTGATAAAAGTTTGCTTCTAAAAGTTTCTTATTAATATCATTAAAACCATTAAGCAAGTCATCGTATTTAGTTAATTGTGTAATTTGGTTTTTTAATTCAGGATTCTCTGTGAATTGCTTCTGTTTATCTTTGTTATTTAATAAATCATTAGCACTTTTTGTTACCTGTGTAATAATCTGTGGGATGACTAAATTAAAAGCATAGTTATGTACTTTTTGCAAAGTTTCTATTCGTTGATTTTGGATTTTTATCTCGTTTTCTTTGTTCTCTGCTTCTTTATCTACAACATTTTCAGAGCTGCTGACTTGTTGCTTAGGTGAACAAGCTGCTGCTATTAATGTTGTGGTAGTAGCAAAGGTTGATAACAATGATAAAAATTTATATTTTCATTTTTTTTGCATAATTTTAATTATATTATATCTTTATAAAAATGAAAATACATAGCATATGATGAGTTGTAAAACAAAATTAATAAATTATGATATTTATAATCAAAATATTAAGAAAAAAATAGAATAATATATAATAATAAAACTTATAAGTAAGGAAATTATGATAGCATTAACAGTAATTTTAATTATTATATCTTTTGTAATCTTAATTGTCTCCTTTTTAATGTCACCTGATTCAAATGGTTTTTCAGGTGCATTAGTTGGTTCTGGAGACCTTGATTTATTTAAAATTTCAAAAGAAAGGGGAATTAAAAAAGCCTTAAAATATACTATGATTGCATTAGGAATTTTATTATTTGTAATTGCAATTTTATTAAGGGTTTTTGTTCGTTAAATTATGAATAAAGAAGAAGTTTTAAAATACATCCAGTCTGTTAAATCAAGAAGTTTTTTAGATATAGCAAGACGTTTTCGGATTCTGCCTAAGAACAATCGTGAACTAACAAGTTTATTATCTTTATTACAACGAGAATATAAGTTATTTAAAAATGTTAACGATGAATATTATGCACCAGTTTTAGTTGATAAAATTGAGGGTATTTTAAATGTCAATGCTAAAGGTCAATTTGGTTTTGTTGACTATAACATTGATGAAGTAAATAAAACTAAGGATCGTGTTTTTATTAAAAACTTTAATTTCAATGGAGCAATGAATAACGACAAGGTTTTTGTGTATGTTTATTCAAACCCGTATGAAGATAAAAACCAATTGAACTCTGGTGTAGTTGTAAAAGTTTTAGAACGTGGTAACAAAGAAGTCATTGGTTTTATAAAACATAAAAATTATTCAACTTATTTTATCCCTGTTGAAACTCGGATGAAAAATGTAACTTGAAATATTATCGAATCAAATGTTGAAACAAAATTTAATGATTTAGTAGTTGCAAAAATTATTAAATATGATGGAAAAACCGTTTCAATTAAAATTATTAAAGTAATTAGCAATGAAGCTGACCCGATGGTGTATGTTAAATCATACCTCGAGCATATTAAAGCCCCTTCAAATTTCCCAGATGCAATGACTTCAGAAGTTGCAAACATCCCACAAACAATAGACAATGAAGATTTAAAAAATCGTGTTGATTTAACTGATAAAATGATTGTTACCATCGATGGTGATGATACCAAAGACTTCGATGATTCAATTTATGTTAAAAAATTAGATAATGGAAATTACTTTTTAGGTGTATATATTGCAGATGTTTCCTATTATGTTAAATCTGGTAGCGCAATTGATCATGAAGCACTAAAACGTGGGACTAGTATTTATCTACCGGATCGTGTTATACCGATGCTTCCTATTGAATTATCAAACGGAATTTGTTCTCTTAATCCAAATGTTCGACGTTTTGTTATGGGTTGTGAAATGGAAATTGATAAGGATGGGAATAACGTTTCAACAAAAATTATTCAAGGAATCATAGAAAGCAAGTTTCGCTTAACCTATAAACAAGTTGATAAGTATTACCAAAGTGGTTTAATTAATGAAGAATGCGATCCAAAGCAAGTATCACAACTAAAACAGATGTTAAATGATGCAAAGGAACTGAGTTTAATTTTACATGAATATAAAATTAAACAAGGTTATGTTGACTTTGAACTTCCCGAACCGAAAATTAAACTTAACGATGATGGAACTGTTAAAGAAGTTTTAATCAATGATCGTGGTTTTTCTGAGGTGCTAATTGAAGACTTTATGGTTAGAGCCAACGAAACAGTTGCTAAATTCTTATTTGATCATAAATTACCTGTTTTATACCGTGTTCATGAGGCTCCCGATGCTGAAAAATTAACATTATTATCAAACTCATTGAACGCAATTAATATAAGCAGTGAAGCAATCAATTCAAATACTAGTATTAAACCAAATAAATTTGCTGATTTTGTAAATCATGTAAAGCAAATGCGCAATGATGATTTTATTAAATTACTATTTTTACGTACAATGCAAAAGGCAGTTTATTCACCAGATAACATCGGACATTTCGGACTAGCATCAAAGTTCTATTGTCATTTCACCAGTCCAATTCGTCGTTACCCAGATTTAGTAATCCATCGCATCATTCGTGACTTTATTATCAATAAAAATAAAAAGAATCTTGCTGAATATAAACATCAAATCAGTATATTCGGCGATCTAAATACTCGTTCTGAACAAAAGGCAGTTCAAATCGAACGCAGTGTTAATGATTTAAAATTTGCAGAATTTTTAAAAAACAAAGTTGGACAAACTTTTAAAGTCCAAATTGTTAGTGTTCTTAATTTTGGTTTCTTTGTGGAATTTGACTTTATGGCATCTGGTTTAGTTCACAAAACTACATTAATCGATGATATTTATGAACCTAACGAAAACCTTACTAAATTAATTTCAAAAAAACGCACCTTTGCTATTGGTGATTATGTCGATATTGTTGTTTTAGATGTCGATTTAGTTGAAGGTAAAATAGATTGCTGCCTTGCTGATTTATATACTGAATATGTTAAGAAAAAATTCCATCATGAACGAATTAGAAAATAAATTACCAAAACAAAACTGAATCAAAAACTCTTTAGGTTTTGATAGTGATTTATATGTTTATCAAGACAAAACGATGTTTAATTACTCAGTTGATACAATTTTACTGGGTAATTTTGTGTTTTTATCAAATCATTTTACAAATGCTCTAGAAATTGGAACTAATAATGCTGCCTTATCAATTTTTATCGCAGCACGCAGTGAAAAACTACATATTGATGCAATTGAAATACAGCAACAAGCAATACAGTTAGCAAAATATAATGTAGCTTTGAACGAACTTGATAAGCAAATAAATGTGATTAATGCTGATTTTAATTTATACTGAAAGCAATTTAATCAACAAAATCAAAAAAAATATCAAATAATTTTTTGCAACCCACCTTTTTATCGTTTTGATGCATCCAAAATTAAGCAAGATATATCAAAAGCAAAATTGATTGCAACCCACGAAATTACACTTAATTTAGATGAATTAATCTTAGGTTGCTCAAAAATAATAGAACAAAAAGGATTTTTATCACTAGTTTTACCTGTAGAACGTTGCATCGATGCATTTGAATTATTGCGTAAATACAATTTCGAACCTAAACGCATTCAATTTGTGCATCCGAGGTTGCAAGATAAAGCAAAATTTGTTTTAATTGAAGCGCGATATCAAGCCGGCTGAGGTTCACACTTTTTACCTAATTTATATCTTCACGATGCAAAAGATTTAAATAATCATGATTATCTACCACAAATAAAACAACTGTATAAACCTATAAAATTAAATAAGGAATAAGATGAAAAAAACTTTTTATATTACTACTCCTATTTATTATGCAAGCGGAAACTTACACATTGGACATTTATTTACTACCACACTCGCTTGAGCGATTACAAATTATAAAAAAAGTCAAGGTTATGATGTCAAAATGCTCACTGGTTCTGATGAACACGGACAAAAAATACAACAAATTGCACAGCAACATAATTTAGCACCCCAGCAATTTGTGGATCAAGTTGTAAGTAAATTTAAAAATATGTGAGAAGTTTTTGATATTAATTATGATTATTTTTCAAGAACCACATCTACAAAACATAAACAAATAGTTAAAGATATTTTTAGTTATTTTTTAAAGCAAGGATATATTTATAAAGGTAAATATCAAGGATGATATTCAATTTCAGATGAAGAGTTTTTAACCGAAGCACAAGCAATTAAAAAAGATGGAAAACTTTATCATCCAGCTTCAGGACATGTACTTACAAAAGTAAGTGAAGATAGTTACTTTTTTAAAATGAAACTATTTGAAAATTGACTCAAAGAATATATTAATAATAATCCAGACCTTTTATTCCCTAAAAAAACAGAACATGAGATGTTAGTTAACTTTATTAACAAAGGTTTAGAAGATTTATCAGTAACAAGAACTAATATTAACTGAGGGATTAAAATCAACGAAGATACTAATCATACTTTATATGTATGATTAGATGCTTTATGTAATTACATTAGTGCATTAGATTTTGATATAAATGATATTGATAAACCAGGTGATTTTAATAAATATTGAAACAACGAAAACTCTGAAGTTGTACATATTTTAGGTAAAGAAATTTCGCGTTTTCATATGATTTATTGACCTATCTTTTTGAAAGCATTAAACATCAAACAACCAAATCGCATCCAGGCACACGGTTGAATTGTTACATCACAAGGAAAGATGTCTAAATCAAAAGGCAATGTAATAGATCCCTTTGATTTAGTCTCTAAATACCATCCTGAAATGATTAAATATTTCTTTATTTCACAATTTGCCTTAGGTGAAGATTTAATCTTTGATGAAGATCGTTTTATTGATGTTATTAATTCACAATTAATAAATAATTATGGTAATTTAGTATCACGCACCTTAAAGATGATTTCAAATAGTTTTAACAGACCTTTAAAAACAAATGAATATTTAAACGAAGACTTACAAATGCTTGAACAAATTAAAGAATCAAAAGAAAGTTTTTGTTATGAATTTGATCGCTATCAAATCCATAAAGCATTTGCAATTGCAACAAATTTATCAGATAATTTAAACAAATATATTGATGTAACTAAACCTTGAACACTGACAAATGATTTAATCAGATTGGAAGATATTTTATTAGTATTATTAAATGGAATTTATGCTGTTTCAACATATTTATCTATTTTACTACCTAAAAAAGTTTCAGAAGTTGCAGATGCTTTATGCATATCTGGTTTTGATTTTCAACAAATAATTAATTTTCATAAATTTGATAACATCATCCCTAAATCACATTTTATTTTATTTAATCGCATCAAAAAAGGAAACTAAATGATTTACACAAAAGCCACACAATATATAATTAATCCTGAAAAAATGAAGGGTTTTATTGATTATTTATATGTTTTTACACAAAAAACACGTATGCAAGAAACTAATTTATCTTTTGAATACGGAATACAAGCAGATGATAAAATTTTAGTAATTGAACGTTGAAGCAATTTTAACGAATTTGATAAATTCATTAAAAATCCTGAATTTGCTAAAGAACTACAAACTTTATCAAAGATGTCCAAGGCTGTTAATGTTATTTATCAATTGTCAATAAATCGTTAGAACCATATTGGTTCTTTTTGTTACTTATGAAAAAAATATGAAATGAATTTTCACTTCTTAGCAAAAGATTATTAAATAACCTTATAAAATAAGCATATTAAAACTTACTATAGAAAATAATATATAATTTATACAGAAATAAAATTTCTGCTCTATATAACATAAATAAATAATTTAGGAGATATACATAATATGACAAAGAAGTTAAAAAAATATTTACTAACCTTATCAGGTTTAGTGGGTAGCACCACAGTAGCACTTGCTGCTGCATGTGGAGGTGGTAAATCTTCAAGTGGTGAAGGAAATAATACTGGTGGAGGTAGTGCGACTACACCAGGAAATCCAGGTAACCCAGGTTCATTAGTTATCAAAAGCGACTTAGAAACTGCGACACAAGAAGATCGGATTCAAAATGCTCAAAATGATAAAAACAATAGAAGTCATGGTCAAAAAGAAAAGAAAGATTCCAACGGGAATAGATATATTAAATTAGGAATTACCTTTTCTCAAAGTGGTGTTCAAGGTAATACAATTAGAGCTATTGTTGATGTATATAATGATTTAGTTAGCAAATATCAAAAATTCGTAAATGATAATAAAAACGCAACCGACGAACAAAAAGAAGCAAAACTAAATGAATTAGGAATCTCTGCTGCTGCTGAAATAGTTAAGGTAGATAACTATGGAAACAGTTATCCAGACGGGGTGCAAAATGTTGGAAAACAAATTGCAGCTATACACGGATTAAAAAAAGAAGAACAACAAGATTATTATAATTTATTAATCGGTTATCCTGTAATTGCTTCAGTTTTAAACAGCAATGGAGAAAATTTATTATTAAATTTCAATTCACAAGATAAATCTTTAAATACTGATTTAGATGATTTTGCTAAAAGTTTCGTTAATGCAAACTATACAACTGAAAATATTACCAAACCAGGAACATACATTCTTCCATTATTCAAAAGTTCAAATGTTTTATCAATTAATGCACCTGTTTTAGGATACTTTTTAGATGAAATGAAAGCTAAGGGTGTAAAAATTAGTGATGAATTCAATGACATTATTGATAAATCACATGCTGATCGCAATAGCGTTACAGCAATTTGAGGAACTCCTGTTGCCAATGCACAAGATATCCTGAAAAATGCAGGATATTTAGATCCAAATAAAACTATAACTAAGGATGATTTATTCGGAACATACACAGGAATTATTAATTTCTCAAAAACTATGCAAAGTTTATTTACAAACTCAGCAAAGACAAATGATACATCATTACATGTTTTCGGAATCGATGATATGGTTGGAGTTTATGATTCAGCATTATTTTCTAGCTTAGGTGCTGATTACTCAAAAATGATTTCAACAGCGATTCGTCAAAATGATAAAACCGTAATTCAATATAACGCTTTAAAAAGCAAAGGTAGTGATGCATATACTGTATCACAACAAATTTGAGATAAATTTACTGAGGGATTTGAAACCAAAGCAATTTATGGTTTTCCGGGCGGACAATATTCATCAACTGATCAAATTAAACATAAAATCGCATTTTCAATCGGTTCAACTGCAGGATATTCAAAAAATTATAAAGATATTAAAAATGATGGTGCAACTGAAATTGATGATAAAAATGGTGCAACTGAAATTGATGATAAAAGTGGTAACTTCTCATTTGAACCATCAAAATCTAACACCTTTACTTTTATCCAAAATCCTACATTCAAGAAAAATAGAGATGGAAGTACATCTGCAATTGAAGAATTATATAATAAATACAAATCAAATATTCTAGCTGTTTATGGTGGTTTTAAAAATTTTGTATGATCTTCTATACCAAAAGATGATAAAGGTAATGATATTTCAATCGGAAAATATGATTTACTTCCTGCTGATGATGAAAATAAAACTAAAATTGAAAATCTTAAAACAAGTGGTAAAAACTTAGGTTATATTGTTTCATTAAAAGATAATCCAAAAAATACTAATTTTATCCAAAAAGCTAAAGATATGTTAAAAGATAAAACAGATTCTAAAGTTGAAATTATTGATATGAAGAATTCATCAGGTGATTCATTTGCGTTCGTAATATTAAAAGATGTTCTAAAAATGAATACAACAGAATACGAAGATTATGAAAAAAATATTGATGATACAGACAATAAATTTACTAATGCTTTAAATGAAGTTGGATTGCACAAACGTATATTAAAAGCTACTGATGTTCTTTCCGAAGATGAATTATTTGCTCTACCAACACCTAAAAAATGATCTGCAAAGTCAACCGATAAAAATGTTTTATACCTTCAAGGACCTTCATTGATGGGTGTTAAATCAAATGATATTGATGAAGATGCAACTCGTGCTTTTGTAAAATGATTGATTACTACTACAAAAACCTTTGACTTTAAAGTTGATAAAAATACTATTACAAACACACCTTTAAGAACCTTAGAACAAGGAATGTCTTATATTTCAGGAACAAATGACTTAGTTAATTTAGATCCTGATAAATTTGCTAAAACTAAGAGTGGTACAAATAAATATCTTCAAGTTGTGTTAGCGGAAGCAAAAGAAGCAATTAATAAACCAGATGAAATCCATACATTTGAAGAACCTGCTGGAACATTCTCTGATACATTTAGAGAACAAATCAAAAATGCATGAAAACAAACCATTGATCAATACAATTTCAATAATCCAAGTCAAGAAAAATTCAATTTCACCAAATTTATTGATGCTATCACAATCGGAGTAAGTTAATATTATAAATATAATTTGCTTAGGCAAGTTATATTTTAATGAAAGGAAAATATGTCTAAGTTTACTAAATTAATAAAAGTGATTGCTTTACCAACTTTATCAGCAAGTAGTTTAGTTGCTGCAGTAGCTTGTTCTAAATATGATCCTGCTAATGACGAAAAACTCCCTATACTTGAATATAAAGTTGATGCTTCTGTTTCAAAATATCCACTTATTTTTACAGAAGATAAAAAAGACTATCATTATAACATCACAACCACACCAGAAGTTCTAAACAATACATTAAAAAGAACTTCATTTTATAATGATATTGATAAGATAAAAGAAAAAATTGCATCATCAATACAAAATCAATTTAAACAACAAATCCATTTGACTTTTTTACAACCACAAAAAGCTGTATTAAGAATCGATGATGCTAAGAGTAGTTATCCAAAACTAGTTCGTATGAAGTTTTTTGATAAATATGTTGTATTTAAGTTTTTATATGCTAGTGTATCACTTAATTTAGATGACAAACTGAAAGAACCTGGACAAAATAATCCTCTATCGCAATGAGATTCTAAAAGCATAAAAGACAAAATAACCTTAGGATATCAAATGTTTTATCAAAATCATCCTGTTGATTGAGTATCTGTAGTTAATATTGAAAAACCATTTAGTTTTGATGTCCCTATTAAGGATATGAAAGTTGATACAGATGAAAAAAACTTTGTCCCATTAGGAATAAATTTTAATCAAGAACGCTTTAAAAATAAAATATTACGTGCTAAACTTGTTTCCGATTCAGATGGTGATACATTTACCATTGAGCCACTAGAAACTAAAACAATAGGTAATGCTGAATTTAAAATAGGCGAGCAATATAAAATAAGATTACGTGGAATTGATACCCCTGAAAAAGGAATAGGTGGTGGAAAAAATTATAAAACTGCTAGTCCTTTTGAATCACATTTTGCTTATAAGTCAACTGAATTTGCTGAAAAAATTTTCAATAAATATAAAGATGATGTTTTAGTTGCCTTTCCAAGCGGAAAAGATACATATGGTAGAAATGTAGCAGATATTATCTTTGGTAGCAATGATTCAAGTCAACCTATAAATGATTATAGTAAATATAAATATAGTTATGGTGTTGAAATTATTCGTGCTGGTTTAACCCTTCCACTTTCTGAAGCGGCTTGAAGTGTGGATTTTAAACAAGCAAAAACAGATGACTTTATATATAATATTTATCCAAAGATGGCACAAGCAGCTGACCAAGCTGTAGCAGAACAAAATGGATTCTTTAAATATTTTGACACCCCTGATCAAGTTTCATTATATGTATATTTAAGCAAACGACCTAATTCATATGCTCCATTTTATTCCAGTGAACCTGGTGATGCATCTAATAAAGTTAAAACATATACTAATCAAAAATAACGAAAGGAATTTATGTTATTACTGAAGAAGTTAATTCATAAACTTAAAACTCAGTCTATTAATATCACCGATTCAGATTTAATGAAAATTCAAAAATACCGAGATGAATTTCGAGAAAAAAACCTAGATTCAGTTCCTGCAATTGAGTTGAAAAACTTAAATATCGATTTTGGTGAAACCTTAGCTGTCGATAATGTTAGTTTTAAAATCCCAGATGGTAAATTAGTAACTTTATTAGGTCCATCTGGTTCTGGAAAAACTACTACATTAAATGCTATTGCTGGTTTATTAACAGTAACATCAGGAAAAATTTTATTTAAAGGAAAAGATGTTACCGATTTTACTCCACAACGTCGCAAAATCGGATTTGTGTTTCAAAACTATGCTTTATATCCACATTTAAGTGTTTATGCTAACATTGCTTTTCCATTAAAAAATGATTATGATTGACAGTTTCGTACAATGTTAAAAAAGCAACAAGCACAAAATGAAATTAGAATTTTATATCTAAATGCGCTTGGTGCAAGTAAAAATGAAACAAATTCATTAAGACAAGCTTTTGATGACTGATTACTTTTATCTTATAATTTACAGCACAAATTCAACGAAGCATATGCTCGTATGATTGAAAATCTTGAAAAAGCTCATACTGATTATAAACTTGCCGTTTCACATGAAACATCTGAAATTTCCCTTTTAACTAAAAATGTCTTGAAAACTAATAAGCAAGTGGATCTTGATACTAAAACTAAAAAACAAGAAATTAAAGACAAATACCTATCTCAAAAAAGTAACAACTTATTAGAAGACCTTAAAAAAGCCGAAATTTTATCTAATATGGATCTTAAACTGCTACATTTTAAACCATTAAAACCTGAAGACATCCCGGCTCATTTAGAATTGCTACAGCAAGCAGTTGCAAATTTAGTTTCTGAAAACCTTGACCATCTAGAATTAAATGAGCGATTAAAAATTGTTTCAGTAGAAAAAAAATTATTGCATTTAATCACTCGCTATAAATATATTTTAAAACGTAAAGAAATATATGCTAAATATGCCGAGGAAAAAGCAAAAACCAAAGAAATTTATTTAGCTGCAAAAAGAGAATATAAGTTAGCAAAATCCGAAGATCTTAGTTTTAAACAACTTAAAGATGATAGCGAAAGATTACCATATGCTGCTCAAAAACACTTCATTAACCAAGTTAAGGAGTTAAGCAAAAGATATGATTTAGACAATAAAATAAAACAAGAACGCAAGAAAATTATTCCCCATATTCTAAGCGAAAGTGATCGCCAAAAAGTAAAAGAATTAACAAAAAATGTAATCTCTCTACGTAAAGCAATTCATAATGAAGTTATCGAAGTAGCAAAACGTGTTGAAATAGTTCCTATTTTACAAAAAAAACCGACTCGTTTATCTGGAGGTCAACAACAACGTGTTTCAATTGCTCGTGCAATTGTTAAAAAACCTGAAATATTATTAATGGATGAACCTCTTTCTAACCTTGATGCAAAACTACGGATTTCAACCCGTCAGTGAATTCGGGAAATTCAACAATCGCTCGGAATTACTACTGTATTTGTTACCCACGATCAAGAGGAAGCAATGTCAATTTCAGATATTATTGTTTGTATGTCAACTGCAAAAGTGCAACAATTTGGAACACCAATGCAGTTATATAATAAACCTAAAAACCAATTCGTGGCCCGTTTTTTAGGGATGCCTGAAATGGGATTATTCCCTTCAGAATATAAGGATAACAGAGTATATGTTGCTGGTAAATTGCTTGAAAATGTACTTATAAAAAATGTGTCAAATCCAAGTTTAAACATTGGGGTTCGTTCAGAAGACTTTATTATTAAAAACAACGAAGAAGCGATGTTTAAAGGTAAAGTTATCGTGCAAGAGAACTTCGGAAAAGAAAGTAAATTAATAGTTGAAGTTAATAACATCGGAAGAATTAACTTTTTATTAGATAATGATTTAGAATATCGAATCGGGGATAATATTTATTTTGATTTACCTATTTCAAAATTGCATATCTTTGATGCAGTTTCCGAAGAAAGATTAGAATATGAAATATCTAATTCGTAAGTTGCACTCTTTTATCTCGATTCATATGGGGTTTTTACTTAATTGGTCACTAAAAAAACAATCACAAAAGAAAGTCGTTTTATCACATTCAATTTTAGAACGTCGTACCCCTTTATATATCCCATTACTTTTACTACTCCCTGGATTTTTACTCATTTTAATGTTTACATTAGTTCCAATGGGAATTAATATTTATCAATCTTTTACAACCGAAAGCGGTGAAGGAACATGAAAGAATTATGAATATGTGTTTAAAGATGCACGTTTTGCTACTGGGGTAAGAAACTCATTTATATATGGTTTAGTCGTGCTACCATTTGTGATGTCCTTTTCACTAATTATTTCTTCAATTATTGCAAAACTACATCGTAAATATGCACGTGGAATATGACAAACTGTATTCTTTATGCCTTATATCACTAATGCTGTTGCAGTTTCACTGGTATTTATCCAATTCTTTGCTCCAGCAGGGATATTAAATAAAATTACCGGTTCCACTCGTGCCTGATTAAACACATCCGATCCATATACATTCAATGCATTGATTGCAATGTTTATTAACGGGATTTGAGGTGGATTAGCATTTAACATCCTTATATTTACCACAGCAATGCTCGGAGTAGATAAAAATCTTTATAAATCTGCTTCTATCGATGGATGTGGTGGGATCAAACAATTCTTTAGCATTACTTTACCATCAATTAAAGGGACCATTAACTTTATAATCACCTTAGGTATCATCGGAGGCTTAAAAGTCTTTCCACTTGCTTTATTCAATAATAACCCAACCGATGCCTTTTCATACGGTGGTGGAACCTTAATGTTATATGTATATTTAATGACTAAAAGCGCGCAATTTCATAATGCAGGTGCTGCAGCTATCTTGTTATTTATCATAGGTGTAAGTTTTTCATCTATTATTCGTGGAGGATTTTTTATGGTGCAATTATCATTAAATAATTTAGGAGAAAGAAATGTTTGAGTTAAAGTTAAAAATTCAACAACTTCTAATACATAGAAAAATCCGTCGCAACCAAGAAAAAGTTACCACCCAAGTAATCGACAGCAATCCTGCATCAGCAATTTTTTTATCGGTTTTAAAGTTATTAGTGTTATGTTTTTTTGGTGTTCTAATATTATTCCCATTTTTCTTTATGATTTCAATTTCATTAATGACCGATGATGAAGTAGCAAACCTAAGTACTAATTTTCGATTTGTTTCTGATTTTACCGAAGGAAATACATATTATCAAGGGACCAAAGGTATAGGTGATACTGTTGCTTGGTCAAAAGTTGTTGCAAATACCTACCATCGTGCATTAGCAACTGGTTATTGAAATTCATTAGGTTTTACTGCATTAAATGTTATTATATCGGTTGTTTTAAAAGTATTTATTACCTTTTTAATGGGTTATGCTTTTGCTCTTAAAAAGTGACGTGGAAAAGGTTTGGTTTGATTCTTAGCACTTGCTTTATTAGTGCTACCTGAAGTTGCCTTATTATCTGGACAATATATCGTGGTATTTCGTACTAATATGCGTGCTAATTATACTGGTTTATTATTTGCCATTGCTCTTCCGTTTGTATCTAGCATCTTTAATACTGTTATGTATAAAAACTCATTTGAAGCAATTCCAGGACGCATTAAAGAAGTATCATTAATTGATGGAGCAGGCGGGATAAAATATATGTTTAAAATTGCCTTTCCAATGGTAATGCCTACTACTTTAACTATTGTTATTTTAACTGCTCTTGCTTCTTGAAATGCTTACTTGTGACCATCAATTCTAGTTTCCGATCGTAATTCATTACAACTGCTATCAGTTTGATTATTTAATGCTGGTATGGATTTTAGCGATGATAACAGTGCTGGTGTTCCACTCCAAAATATTAAAATGGCTGCAGCTATCTTTGTAATCTTGCCAATGTTTATTATTTATTTATTACTTAGAAAAAGAATTATGAATGCAATCAGCAGACAAGGTTCAACTATTAAAGGATAAAAATGAGAACATATAAACGCAGAATTATTATTTGAACAATTATTGCTGCATTGGCCTTGATAGCAATCATCGGATTATCAATTTTTATCCACCAATTAGGTTATACCATTGAATTAAACAAAAAAGTCGAACTAGATCGGAGCATCATAGATGCATTTCAGTTTTCTAAAGCATATTCTATAGGAGGTTTAGCATTTTCTTGTGTAGTATTTATCATCGGTGTAATTATTTCATATGCTGGTTTTAAATCTTGAAAATACTCAGAAATGTTTAGTTAATATGAACAAAAAAATTAAATATCTCCTTTTTACAACCTTATCTTCATGTGTCGTTCCTTTAACAGCCGTGTCCTGTTTATACCAAGGTGATAAAACAATTCAGTATGCTAAGGATTGAGTCCAACAAAACGGATTTAATATCAAACAAAGAGTTGCTGACAAAAAAATTCCTGCATTAGTAAAATTTGAAAATAATTTATATACAGCAAACTGACTAGCATATACATATTCAGATGTAGACATCAGATATCAAAATTTAAATGTCTCTATTAATAACTCGTTTTTAAAAACAAGCCTACCAACAATTATTACAACAGCAGGTAAAGGTGTTGCATTTAACCAAGATAATATCAACTTTTTAGCAAATAGTATCCTTTTGATGCAATACAACTTTGATCAATATAATAAAAAACATAAATACCAGCGACAAGGACAAGACTTAATTAATTCAAATATCATTTTGTTAAATGATATTCACACAAAACAAAAACAAATCTTAGAGAAACTAGATGCATATCATAAAATCAACGGAAAACGTTCTGTTGCACAAATATTAGTCCACAAATATGGAACAAATGAAGCAGGGGATGATATCGATTTAGAAAAACAAATTTTAACTTTATATCAATCATTAAGCAAAATTGAATATTATCAAATTGATGATTTTAATAAAGTTATTACCGAAGATAAAGTTAAAAGCATTGTATATAACTTCATCAAAGATACTCCATTAGCAGTTGGGATAAATTATGTCGATTATGCTAACAAGGAACAGCTAGAAGCATTTAAACCAGTGAATAAACTTTTAACTTATAACAATGCTGACATTTCATTTAAAATTGATTTTGCAAATAACATCCGTGGAAACACCATTGATACTAATTTAGTTAATTTAACTCTACAAAAAAATAAGATTCTTGATTCAAAAATTGATTACACCAAAATAGATGCTAAAAATACTTTAAAAAACATTTGAAATGTGTTTTATAAATTATATCCTAATTATCGCATTGAAACTGATGAATCACTTCCTGCAAACTTGGAAGATGAAATTCACGGAATTACTCGTGGATTTGGTCCTACTTACTTAATTTTTGGAATTTCACCATCTGCAACATCTGATACAAAAGAAAATAAAAACGATGAATATAAAGTCTTTACTGAAAAACTCAGTGAATCAGAACAAAGTGAATTTTTATCAAAACCAAAAGAATTTATCCAAAATCACATCGATATGCTTTATTATAAAACTTATCATTCATACATTAATACCTTACCCGAAACTCTTGAAACAATTAAAAAAACGCAAGAGAATATTGAAAAACTACAACAAGAAATCAAACAACTTCAAAATGATAATGACACAAAGAAGTTGGATGAAAAAATTTCTGCTTTAAAAGCTGCAGAATTGTTTGTAAAAAATACCAATAAAAAAGTTGATGTTTATAAAATTGTTATAGATTATTTTGAAAAAACTCTGCCGGCTGTTAAAAAAGCATCTGAAGCATTGCGAAATCCTAATCTTAATGCTACTACAAAGGCACAAGCGACAAAAACTATTAATGACTTTTTAAACTTTGAAGTTGTTAAATTTGATTTGGATAATATTTACAAACTAATCGATAAAAGTTTTGCAGAATCTAAAACATCACAATATTCATTAGCTGATTTATTCGCTAAACTCTTATTTTTAAATAAAATATATAAAACTCAATCTGTTTTAGGATATAAAATAAATACAGATTCTAAGAAACTTACATACTGAGTAGAATTTTATAATCAAGAAGATAAAAAATGATATTTATTCGATGTATATGGATACTATAAATCCATCAAAAAAGATAAAAACTCAAATATTGATACATTTATCTTTGATAAATTAGATAATCATTTTGAAAAACTACCAAATTCTAATTCAGAGTTATAAAAGTTGTCTATACACTTTGTGTAGACAACTTTTTATACCCACAAAATAGTGCCTATAAAGCCATATTATGTTCTTTATGGTTAGTGACTTTATTATTTTGTTAAACAGTATACATTTATCTGCTAAAACATATCACACTTACATCACATTCTCTTTTACATCTGATTTTTCATCACTATATAACTCTTTTAATTCATTAAATTGATTGAAAACATTTTTATATGTATAATCAAAGTATTGGCTATATATACCATTTTTTTTTAAATCTAAATTCATTTGATATACTTTTTTTTCTAGTAAATGATATCTTATCTCTTGCATCTGATTGGCTGATAATTTTGGGTCCAAATATGAATATACATTTATATCTACATGTATTCCTAGTTTGATTTGTTCTTGTTGCTGCTCATTAAATAAATGTAACTGTGAATTTATTTCATCTACTTTAGCGACCTTATGTTTGATGTTTACAATTTCTCTGTGACTACTGCTCTCAGATGTAATGTGTTTTCGTTTGTGAACTTCATCCAAAATTGCATCAAAATATGGCATATTCAACTTGTTCATATATTCACTATTTACTCCTTTTTCTTTTACATCATCGCTAATAACCTTCTTTTTATCTTCGAGTAATGTATTTCTAATTTGTTGCATTTGATAATATGATAATTTTGAATCTAGGTATAATTTCACATCCAACGATAACTCTAGTCCTTTTCTTATCTCTTGCATTTGTTTTCAATCGTATTTTGGATCTATATATAAATATACCTTATCTAATATATAATCTTTTTGTAAACCAAGTCTTATCTGTTGCATTTGAAAACCATTAAAAATATTTTTTGTATATTTTTTAACATCTAAATTTGCTTTTAAACCTAAATATATTTGTTCAAGTTGGCTTGAATAATATTTATTAAAATCAAATTTATTATCTGTAATAAAACTTGAAAATTCACTTGAAATCTTATTTTTATATTCATTAAAAAAATTAATTTCATTATGAATATCAGTTAATTCTAAATCACAACCTTTTGATAGTTCCTTAAGTTCAAACAGAATATCATAATTGTTGTTACGATAATTTATAATTTCATTATATAACTCTTGTTTTTGTATAATTTGTTCAACTGAAATATTACTTTTTGATTTATATGTATTTAATTCCATATCAAGAAAATTTTGATGGCTATAAAGTGTTCTTGATTTAACTTCTTCATCATAAAAATATATCTGACTTATCGAAACAAACGGAGGATTATTTTTTAAATTACGATATAACTGTGAATAAATTTCATCAATATCATCTATATTAAAATATTCAGTATCTAAAAATAAGACAGAATCCTTTTCAAAAACCTTGTATAAATCTTCCTTTGCAATATTTAATTTATAAATTTGTGTTGTATCTATATAACTGTCATTATATAGCAATCCATTGCCTGACTTTTTAATTAAAACTTCATATTCATACGGTTTTCTTTGGATTTGTTTTTTATTATATGCACTTCTAGATTTAAGATAGTAAAATGAACCTGTTAGATCGCTGTAAAAGAAAATAACAGGATGTATTCCATAATCTTCTTCAAACCTATCAAATGTAATAGGTTTTTTCGGTAGTATTGGTTTCATATTATATCCGTTTGTTAATTTGTATTCAAAATTTTGTTTTTGTGTCATATTTTCCTTAATTTAATTAAATATCCTTTGTTTATTTATCCTAATTTCTTCCTTATATTGATTATCATTTCCAAATTGTGAATATATTAAATCAATTTTTTCTATAATTATGAAAAAATCTTTGTTTTCTATATTATCGAACTTCTCTGTATTTAACCCGCATCTCAATACATTAATAAATTTACTAAATGAATAGTTTTCATTTCCAGATTCGATATCACTTTTAATTGTAAATGTCTTAGCGACTAATGCTAAATATTGAAAATTTACATCAATATAATGTGTGCTATTATTCGGATGTGCCATTAAGAAATGTTGATTTGGTGTTAGTGCAATTAAATTTTCTAAATAATCTGCTATTTGTGGAAATTTAGACTGTGGAAAGATATGAAGCACTTGTGTTGCATCGTTATTATCCGTTAATCCTATAATTTCACTTTTATTGTTATTATATTTTTGATTCAACATTTTTATTGCTTTTTTTGCTTTATCGATTAAGTATTTTCGATATGTTGTCTCATTAATTTTTCTTATTTATAACTTGTGCATAGTCATTTCTAGACATATTTTTAGGTTTTAGATCTCTAAAATTTGTTTTATTGTATGTTAAATCATCTAATGTAATAATATTTTTAGACAAATAACCTTTTTTAGTTCCTAAGGATTTATTTACAAATGAAAGTGGATTTATAATTTTAGTAAAAATTCTATAAATTTCTAATGTCCCCTTAATTTTTGTATTTTGTTTATAAAAATTTGTTAAATGTTCATTTAATATTTAAAGGTATAAGCATTGGTGTTGTTTAAAAAATTCACAAAATAATGATATATATCAGTATCTTTTAAAACCTTTTTGATATACTCGTATAAGAAGTTTAGAGCATTCATTGGTCTTAATGCAATATATTCTAAAATTTTTTTATTAATTACTTCAAAGTGCCTTACATTATTTACTTTGTTTTGTTTTAAAACTCCTGCATATACAAGTAAATTGATAGGTTGTCCAAAATATTTATCGTATTCTCTTGATGATTTATTAGTTGGATTTGGTTTGGTAAATAGATTTGAAACATTTATAACTGTATATTCATTAAATCAAATGTCTTTTACTTTAAATGTATCCTTTTTATTATTGATATATTCTAAAATACAATCAGAAACTATTGACAAAACATCATATGTACACTTTTGATCAATTCATCTAGAATTTTTTGAAATTCTTAAATCATAATTCTTATCATCGAAGAAATCGCTTAATAATTTATACATCTAATTTAGCTCCTTGTTTTTCCCGAATCAAAAAACACTTGAAGAATCAATGTTTATTGAACGAGTTTGATAATTTCGTGCAATATGATAGAACTTTCTAAACTCATCGGTTGAAATATATTCTTTTTGTTTGTCATTTAACTTTAAATTATTCTTAGGTATTAATATCGCTACTGATCCGTTTGTTAGATAACCCTTTGGTTTTGATATTAGCCTAGGTTTATAAGTCATATTAGGTGTTAAATAAGCATTTTCATAATCAAGATATTTATAGACATCTAATTTTTTTGCAACAACATCCAGGATGTAAGAATCATAATTTTCTATTTCGCTGATACTTTTTCCACTATCATCAATGTTTTTAGACTTCAAGACTCTTATTGTATTTTGTTTGTTATTAATGAGTATTGAATTAGTAATTTGACGGTCTCTAAATACCTTAAAAATATCAAATTCCATTTTTTTATATACAAAATCAAAAAATTCATCACGATAAATAACTCAGTATGGCAATTCCTTAGAGAAAATATAGTCCCTGAATTGATAATTTTCTTGTTTTTTGGGTAATGATTTAATATAAATTCTATCTATAATACATTTTGAAATTGTTATATTAATAGTTTCGATTAAAATATCATTAAATCCTTTTTCGCCAAAATCTATAATTGATGAAATATTAAAATTAACTAATAAGTTACGTGTTTCTTGATATTCTGGTGTATTTAATAAATTTTTTGGCATTATCAGTGAAATGTTCTCGGCTTCTAATAAAGATTTTTCTAAAAATAATCCCTGCTAAATTTTTTAAATTTTCTGAATATTGATGTAAATTTTGATATTCAACTTTTTTAATTTTATTTATTTTGGTAAACGGTGGATTTCCAATAATTAAATCAAATTTTTTATTAAATTTTAACATTAAATAATCATCATTTACATATTTAATCTTAAAATTTTCAGGTATATTGTTTTCATAAAGAATCTTTAAAAGTTCTAATGATTCATTATTTATATCAATAATTGTTAAATTCACAATATTATTTTGATATTTTCTAAATAAAATAGGTAAAAAATTACCTGAACCCACTGCAGGTTCTAAAATATTAATTTCTTTCTTTGTAAATTCGGGTAATTGTGAATATATTTGCTCTAAAATAATTTGTGGTGTATAAAATGCTGCATAATGATTACGCTTACTATTAGATAATTCAATTATTCTAGATAAACTATTGAAATCATATTTTTGTTTGTTATCTTTAATAAATTTAATTAAATTCTGATGGTTTATTAATTCGTTTTCTTCTATAATTTGTTTTATTTGTTGTTTATTTAAACTTTTCTTCATCAAAAAACTCTTTCTTAATATTCTTAGCAATTTGTTCAAAGATTACGGTAGGTACTGATTCACCGATACAATGTCTTATATTCATTTCATTCTTTTTTGAAAAAGCAACTTTTTCATCATAAGATAACTTATTCAACTGTGACAGAGGGATATTAGTTCATTTAAAATCATTTGGTATTGTCATCATTTTCATTAACTCTCGAATAGAAAATACTCTATTTTGATTCGGATGAATTGTATTTTGACTTGCTAGTTGATCGTTTCTAGTATGAATACATGGAGCAACCTTATCAAAACTTTGTCTTTTATACTTATCACCATTTTTATTTTTATTTATTATTATTTTACCATTAATAATTTTATGTGGCTTATTTATATCTTCTAAATTATCAAATGCTGATTGTCCTGGTTTGATATTTTGTATTCATGATTGCATATGGTGTTTATAAGTTCGGAAGCTATGAAAAAAATCTTCGTTATCATATTCACCTCATTTTAATGATTTCATATCACCAATCACATGATAGAGCGTTTTTTCACCCTGATATTTAGGAAAGATTTTCTCAACATCAATTTTATCAGTTAATTTCTTATGAACACCAATGACTAAGGTTCGTGTTCTTGATGAGTTGCTCCCATAATTTTTGAAATTTATAATTTTATGTTGATATTCATAATCTTTACCTAAACTTTCTTTAATAGCTTCTGATATTGTAACGATTTTTTTGTTATATAAACACCCCGTCTTTCAAAAGGAAGCAACGTTTTCAAAAATAAAAAAATTTGGTTGAATATTGTTTATTAATTTTATACTTTCTACAATTAAACTATTTCGGTTTATATCATTGTTATTCTTTTTATGATTTGCAACACTCATCCCTTGACACGGCGGAGTAGCAATAATTACATCAACAACATTATTACCAAGCAAATGTCATCTTTGTATCTCATTATATAAATTATCATAATTTTCTTTGATATCACCTAATAAGTAACCACTTTGATATTTACATTTATTATTTATTCGTTGTATATTTAAACGTTTATCAAGTAATTCACTTGTAGCGATGCATTCATATCCTTGCTTTTTAAACCCGAAACAACCAACTCCTGCTGATGAAAACAGTGTAATATAAGTTAATTTATTATCAATCATTTTACCCCTTTATTTTATTATATATAAATTTAAAAATTTGTTTTTGCTTTATTTTAATGTTTTATAATTTTATTAAAGGAGTTAATATGTCAGAACAAAAAGATAAAATACAAAAACATTTTGAACCATTAAAACCTTTCAAACCATATGAATCAGTTACCTTTGATCGACTTGAAAATAATTTTGGTGTACATCCAATTGTAGTTTTTTTAGATATTTATAAAGATGTTTATTACTACGTTAAAGCGCGAAGTGCCAAAAACAAATTTCATCATAAGCGAGCTAAATTGGAATATGAAATCAAGGTTCCTAAAGCAAAAACTGGTTTATTTATCCATGATAGCTTTATAGATACATCTGAAATTTATAAAATAAGTGACCATGATCTGCATGAAGTTTTTGATGAAGAATCAATTTATTATTTAGAAACAGATTTTTTTAACATCGAACAAATTCATGAGTTATATAAAGGGATAATTGATAATTTAAGTAAAAATCGACCTCTTGTATCGCTTTCGCATGTATATATTGATAAAAAAAATCAAGTGCGTGCTAAGACATTATATGCTTGTGATAACTTTTTAAAGCGTGATTATGATTGAGTGCGTGATGATGCAACTTTAACATCAAAACAACGCGAAGCTAAGAAAACTTTATTGCTTGAAATCGAAAAAAAACGTAACAAGGACCCACAAACACTTAAAGAACTACAAAACTTATTAATTTGAATTAAAAGGGAATACCAAGAAGCATTATTTGAATATCAAGGTCGTAGTCGCGAACAAGAGTTGTTAGTTAATCAATTTCCAGATTATGTCGAATTATGAAATAATGATTTAGATTCGTATTGTCATGGGCAATTGCAGGAAATACGTCTTGGTTTAGAAAGTGGAGTTGATACCAGTTTATATTCTAGTGGTCTTTTTGATGCTTGACAGATGGAAGAAATACGACTTGCCTTAGAATCAGGATTAGATTTTAAAGAATTTGCAAATCCAAGTTTATCATGAGAGCAGATGCGAGAAAAACGTAAAGAATTATCGGGTGATAAATTCATTGACGAATCAAATTATAAAGAAATAAAATAATACCTTTTTAGGTATTATTTTTATATTTCTTGTATATCATTTAATTGATAATCAACATTATATCCATTTGCCTTTAATTGATTATATAAATTGGTTGCGTTATTTGGAACAAAGATTTTAGTTGTTTCTTTAAAGAAAGTTCCATCGCTATAAGCAATCAATGTTGATAAGTTAGCTAAACCAGTTCCATCTAAAGTCGCACCTGGTATTTTTGGTTTAATTAAAATATTCTTGGTTCCTTTGACATTTGAAAAAATAATTTTAGAGCGAGGCATCGGGATATCTTTTGCTAAAACCATAGCGAATTGTGCTTTATTCATATTATCAGTATCAGTTTCTCATGTATCGGAATTATTATATAAGACAATTCTGGTTAATTTACGTAAGGTTGAATAACCGTGATCTTCATCATAGAAAATCATATTTTTAAGTCCTTTTGCTTCTTTAATTCGAGATAAATCTAAACCAGTCGGATATGAATTTCCAGAAGCATTACGATCGGGTTTCAACCCTGGACCCATTGCACCTTGGAAAATACGTTCATTATTTCTGGTTACATATGCCATACGTAATCCATTATTAATTGTTGTCATATCATTTTCACCATGTCAGTCATCTTCATCAAAAGCAAGTGAATTAAAAGTAATTCTAGTAGTAATTTTTTCATATCGATTATAATCGGAACTTACATTATAGTCTAAGGTATTTACTCAAGCTACATTTCTTAGCGCTCATGGATTAATTGATCATCTTTCATCAAGTGAATTTAAGCTGGTGTATAAACCAAGTTCATCAATATTTTTATCAGAAATAGCTTCAAGAGCAGATGTGTTAAAGCTATCAAAATATAATTCTAATAAAGGTAAATGTTTAGGCAACACTGATAATAAACTTCTAATATTTTGAGCATCATCATATTTACCGATGTTTAATATTCTAATTCCCAGCGGAATATCATTTGCAGCTACCATATTTTTAATAACATTGGTTATTTTAGCAAATGCTTTTTCATTAGCTAAATCAGCAGTCATTATAAATGCTTTTTTAGGCCCATTAGGATTTGCAGTATTCGATGATTCTTTGTTATATTCAGTTACTGAAATTCCATCACCACTTTCAAAACCATATTTACGGTATTTATATGACATATCACCATCATATTTTCTTCACCCAGGATAATTACCACGGGCAATGTCATCAGGACTACGAGTTCATTGTGTATCATATCCTAAAGCTCGCTTTTCAGCATTATTTCGTTTCATTTCAGCAACAACTGAATTGAAAATTGGACTTACTGCATATGAATCTAGTTCACCTTTATCATTTACATAAACATTTCTTTCATCTTTACTGATATAAAATCCTTTTGCAAGTTCATTTTTAAGGTTTTGTGATAATTCTTTAAACTTACTTGGGTCCATATTCATTGCTATTCATAATCACCCTACTTTTAAATACTCTTTTCCATAACCACGAACTGGTGGGATATATTCTAAAGTATCGGTACGGCTAAATCATTCATCATATTTATTTTGAACTGAATCATACATAAATTTCTTAGCATTACCAGCCTCAATTACATTACGATATTTATCATATAATTGTAAAATTAAATTTAAATCATTAGGACTATTATTTAAATAATTTTGCAATTCATCATGACCTCTAGAAATATATAAGTCTTTATAGTATTCTTGAAGTGGACCAGGTTTTCCTGGAACACCTGCTCAAAGATTACTAAAGGCTTTCAATGATGCTTCTCCATTTGAAACTGTTTGCGCATAGTTTTCAGCATTAAGTTTAACATCTTTTAAATCAGGAACTAATTCAGCACGATATGGTATACGATTTGTGATTCCTTTTTCTTGATCGCTACGTTTATCTACACGTGGAGGAACATCTTCAACAGTAACTTGAATATTACCTACATCTGTTTGCACAGTTTTAGTAACTGTTTTTGGTTGTTGTGGTTTTTCAACAGGTTGTACAGGTTGTATAACTTGTTGTGGTGGGATAATTTCCGGTTTCTTTTCTATAGGTTTAGGAGTTTCAATAACCTTAGGTGGTTCAACTACTTTTGGCTGTTCGATAGTAGGTGGTGGAGTTTCTGTAACTTTTTCTGATGTACCAGGTTTACTAATCGGTTCATTAGTAAGTTGTGGTGGGTTAGGTTCCTCAGGTTTTTTGATTTCTTCTTTTTTTGGAGGCTCTTGTGGTTTTGGTTGTACTTTAATAATATCTTCTTGATGTACATCCGAAGGAATAGTTTTGATTTCTTCTTTTTCAGGAGTTTTGACTGTTTCTGGATCTTTATGTTTTAGGTTATAATCCTTTGAAGTCTTACTTCCTTCTAAAATAAGGTTACTGCGAGTATCAAAGGTTTGTTGATCACTAACAGTAAATGAGTGATAACTGTTATCAGCAGCAGTTGCAACAATATTAGCAAACACCCCAGATGCAGCCGAGGTTATCACAATAGAAGAAAGAGCAATTAAACTAATTTTTCAGGTCCGTTTCATAATATATCTCCTTGTATTGATATTATAACACTTTAAAAAATTTTTTATATTTAGTATAATATCAATGATTTATTTGAAAATATTTTATTACTTTTGGAAAATTAAAAATATTTTTTTTAAAATTAAAGTAGTAAAATTTATTCAAATTATCTTATATTAAATAATAAGGAGAAATTATGCCATTAAAAATAAAAAAATCCAAGTTTTTATCTAAATTCTTGCTTTTTAATGCTACTGCTGCTTTTATAGCTATTTCTGCTGTTGCATGTGGAACAAAAACCAATTCAAATGCAAATGAAGGTGAAAACAAAAAAGAAAACCCTGATAATCCTGGTTCTGGAAATCAAGGGACTAATCCTGGAACAAATCCACAAAATCCTGGTAATACACTTACAAAAAATGAATTACAGCAAAAAGTTGAAAAATCTTCTTTAAATGATTTATTTAATATTGATTTTTCAGGAAATAAGTCAGATGTATATGCTTCAAATGTTGATGTAACAAAGGATGCAATTGCTATTAGGGAACCAGGAAAACTTATTTTAAAATTATCAGCAAAAGAAAATGAAATTCCTCAATTTACCATAACAAATACCAAAGTAGATGATGCTAATGGTAAAATAACTATATTTATGGCTTTTGGTAAAGATGCTGATGTTTATAAAAGTTTTACAATCGATGGATTTAAGAAAAAAGAAGAATTTAACTTTGGTCAAACCAAAAATGTTAGTGAAAATGACCAAGTAAACTACTTTATTAATATGAATCAAGATCAACAATTTGATTATGATTGAAATTTAATTAAAAACAGATACCTTAGCGCAGATTCGACTCTTACAAGTAATTTAACTTCGCAACAAAAACAAGAAATTGATGCAAAATTAAAAAAACTGGATATGCCAAATTATGATGAATTAAGAATCAAGGGGTATTCAATTGCAGTTAATGATAAAGATAAATTGAAATTACAACTTCCTAATATCAGTCCTCGTGTGGCTGCTAACTGAACTGATGCTATTAATAATCCAGAAAATAATACAGGAGTCGCACGAACTATCACTAACCAACAATATTCAGATTTTGCCAAACAATCTTATCATGTAAGTATTAATCATTTTTTATTTACTAAAGATGAAAATCAACAAAACCTTTTAACCACTGCATTAACAAATAATATAGATTTGGGAAACTTGATAAATCAACTTAAAGATTCAGATACTAAAACAAAATTATTAGACAGATGAAACAAATCGAATGGTAACCGTGGTGTTTGAAAACTTATCCAAGATGATACCGAAAAGCAACTTGTGGCTGACTATGGAAACGAAAAGGAAGGTGGTAATGAAAAAGATGCAGTCATATATACTAATTGATTAAAATCTGAATATGATAAAATTTACAAAAAATTAGATGAAACAGCCGGTTTAGATCCAACCGTAAAACAAAAAGTTAAAGATTATATTAGCAAAAATAAACCAACTGATTTCAACCAATTAGTTGGATATCCAAAAAAACAAGAAACTGAAGCGGGAACTGCATCAATAATTGATTATGAAATCAAAGAAGGCCAAAGTTATCCAACCAAATTCTACTTTATCACTAACTACCACGTGGTAAATGGTATAAGTTCTTTACCTGATTTTACCTTAGGATTAACTCGTTTAAATAATAATGGTAGTTATATTGGTAATCAATTAAAAACTATTCCTTTTGATCAGTATTTTTCAAGTTTTAGCTTTGATAAAAATTCTGTTAAGGTTATTTTAGATGGTCGTAACTTCTTTAAATTTGACCCTACATCAGTTGCAACTAATGCTCAAAATGCAAAAGAATTTTTAGATTTTGCTATCTTTGAAGTAGATGTTGATAAATTACCTGAAAACTTGCTAAATGGAAAAACCAAAGAACAATTTGCTAAAGATATGTCAAATGATTATGTAAACAATACAAATAAAGTATCATTTCCTACTTTTGATTACTTATCACAAAGTGGTTATGATAGTGTAGATGGGCCAATTATTAAACGTCAAATTGATGATCACAAGAAAAAACCTGTTTCTGATTACAACTTACTTTACCTTGTTGGTTTTCCAGCAACACAAACTAAATCACAAGGGTTTGTCGACTTCTTTTTACAAGAAGGTGATGGACAATATACAAATAAAGATTTAATAACTAGCGCACCTTATTCATATTCATTATGAACTAATGCCAACCGTTCTTTATACGGAAAAAGTTCAACAGATTTAGCAAATAATCCAAGAGCACAACGTGGTGGATTTTTATCACATTCAAATGTACTTTCTGAATTTAAGAACCGCAAAGGTGTCTTTGATCGCTTTTTAGCACTTCCGTTTTTATCTTATGGTGATAATAAACCAAATCTATTTACATCCAAAGATGATGGAAAAGAATACTACCATTCAGGACTGTCATATGCGATAAGAGACTTTAATGTTGGTGGTGGTGCATCTGGAACAGGTGTTAGAACCAAGAAAAATGAATTAGTTGCTTTAGTTGATTCAGTATTCTTTATCTCAAGGGTTACTATTGCTACAGCATTGCGTTCATCGGGTGTTAACTACGATGGAGCATTTGGTGATTACAACACCCCTCAATATGATGTTATTTATGGTGGAGGTAAAGATCAAAATAATTCCTTTAAGCAAGCTCTTGAAAAACTTTATGGAGCAAATTACAAAACACACCTTTTTGATAAAGGAGTAAATTCTGCATACTCAGATCATGCATTCAAGGATAATGTAAATGCAAAAAGTTAGAACACGTTATGCACCAAGTCCTACCGGTTATTTACATATCGGAGGAACTCGAACAGCTTTATTTAACTATTTATTTGCAAAACATTATAATGGAACATTTATCTTCCGTCTTGAAGATACAGATGTCAAACGCAATGTTATCGGTGGTGAAGCATCACAGATAGATAATTTGGCTTGATTAGGTATCATACCTGACGAATCACCTTTAAAACCAAACCCAAAATATGGCCAATATCGACAAAGCGAAAAACTAGGTCGCTACCAACAAGTTGCAAATATGTTGTTAGAACTAGGATTTGCTTATAAAGCATATGATACAACCGAAGAATTAGAAGCACAAAAGCAAGAAAGCGATGCAAAAGGTATTCCTAGTTTTCGTTATAATCGCAATTGATTAAAAATCTCCGATGCAGAAAAACAAATTCGTGATCAAAATGGTGCTTATTCGATTCGGTTAGCGATGCCAAAAAATCAAGTTTATCAATGAAATGATATAGTACGTGGACAAATAAGTTTTAACTCAGATGAAATTGGTGATTGAGTAATTATTAAATCTGATGGATATCCTACTTATAACTTTGCAGTAGTAATCGATGATTATGATATGCAGATTACACATATTTTAAGAGGTGAAGAACATATCGGAAACACACCAAAACAAATTGCTTTATATCAAATGCTTAACTGAAATATGCCTGAATTTGGACATCTTACCATTATTACTAATATGGATGGTAAAAAACTCTCTAAGCGTGATACATCATTAAAACAATTTATAGAAGATTATAAAAATGAAGGATATTTACCTCAAGCAATATTTAACTTTTTATCATTATTAGGTTGAACTGCAGCAGATGCTAATGAAATGATGTCGCATTCCGAAAATATTTTAAAATTCGATCCAAATAGATTAAGTAAAAGTCCATCAAAATTCGATATTTTGAAAATGAATTGATTTTCAAAACAATATATGAAAACTCAAGATAACAATGAAATTTTAAAACATTTATCACTTGATAATAGTAATAAAAGTTTACAATGAATTAATTTATTTATCGATACATTTAAACAAAGTGTTATCACATATTCTGAAATGAATCAAAATTTAATGCTTTATCTTAATCCTATTGATAAGCACTTTGAATTTAATGATAATGAAATTCAAGTTATCAATGAATTTAAAAATCATATAGACTTTAATAACTTTAGTATCGAAAATATTCAAGATGCAATCAATACCACTTCAAAGAACTTAAACATTAAAGGTAAAAATCTTTTTATGCCCATACGTCTTGCAACTACATCGCAACAACATGGTCCTGAACTAGCAAAAGCAATATATTTATATGGACCAGAATTTATCAAGGATGCATTAAAAAAATATGAAAATTAATTTTAAATCAACAACAAAACAAAATGGTGAATCAAAAGATATTGATTTTATTTCTGTGTTAGATTATGAATTTGATGATGGTTATCACATTTTAACTTTTAGCGAACCTTCACAAGGAATTCGAAATCGAATCGAAATATCAGAAACCAATATCAATATTTATGCAGGTGCTACAACCGTATATTTAAAATACCAAAAAGAATTTAAGTTTTTATTAGATCTTGAAGGTTATAATTGACGCAACCAAGCAATCGAACTAGTATCAAATTGGTTTTATAAAAACTTTGCTGATGATTTATTTGAATTCACTTATACACTAGCTAAAGATGGACAACTTTTAGGTGAGTATTCCATTAATTTAACCTTAATTAAGGATTAAAAATATCCCGAAAAACTTGTTTTTTTGGGATATTTTTTACCTGCATTTCCCACTTAAGTGGGATTTTTTATTTGATTATTTAACTCTCTTATA
>NZ_JBTHHJ010000007.1:0-51923 GCF_054353855.1 Mycoplasma sp. 4423 | reverse complement strand
TCTCAAGCGTGAGTAAATTCAGAGAAACGAATATTAGGAAATTTTGAGTTTTGATCAGGAAACATTTTAGATAGCAATGTAGACTTGATGTTCATTAAAAAGTCATATTTTCGCTTATGAAGTGAAAGGAAGGAGTCTAAGGAAATGAAAAGATGAGAGATTTTTTGTTGTTCATGCTTTGATGTAGTCTTCAACAAATTCTTTTCAAGCTCATTTAAATTAATATTTTTTCCTTGTCTTAATCCATAAGTTAAAGGAACAAGAGAATTTATGAACTTACTACTTTTAAAGACATACATTCAAAAATTTGGATGATGTTTATCTATATCTCTAAATCTTAGAACATTGTAAACAGGTGATGTAAGTCCTTCAAATTTAGAAAAGGCTAAACCACTATTAAAAGACGAAAGATGCAAAACAAAGTCGTTTGGTAGAACCCTTTTAAAACTCTCAAGTGATTTAACTTTCTTTTTGGATTCTTTTAGTATCATCCCATAATTAATTGATGCGGTTAAAAGTGGTAGATAAGCAAAACCTCTCTCGTCTACACGAAATAAAATTTGTCCAAAAGCATCTTGTTCTCACTCATCTTCAAATCCATTAAACCTCAAACTAGGTACTTTTTTGTCCATTTCTATCCTTTCTTTTTATAATTATATTTAAAAATATCAATTTTTAAATAGACAAAAATAGATATCAAATAATATCTATTTTTCGTAAATAAATAGATCTATAATCTTTGTTGCTTCTTCAAACACCTGATGGTCATCTAAATCATTTGTATTAATTATTTTATAAGGAATATTATATTTTTGCACCAATTTCTCAAACAAAGGACGATATAACTGATGTAATCTTTTAAAATAATCTATATTCAAATCAAAGTTTTCAATTTCAACATCTCTACCTCTTTTTAGGATGCGATTTTTAATTACATCAAAATCAGCATCTAAAAAAATTGCTAGATCAGGGTTATCTTTTAAATCTATAATATAATCGAACAAAGCATTGAATGCATTTAGATACTTTGATGGTTTTTGCTCAAGTGTAACAGTTGCAAAAATATGATGTTCAACATTAAAGCGATCTAAGAAGATGTGGTGCTGTTTATGATTATGATTTTTTAAAAACTCTGATTCAGCATTCTTAAATCTTTCTGAAATAGATTCAATGATGTATGATTGAAATGCAATGTCGATATTAGGATATTTTTGATAAATTCATTCTAAAAAAGTATTAAAAACATCATCATTGGAATCTAGTTCTTCTAATAACATTGAATTTTGATAATGATTAGCAAGTTGTTTGCTGAGTGTTGATTTACCACATCCAATCATTCCACTAATTGCTATTTTCATACTCGCTCTTTTGCTTTTGATAAATCAAAATTATCAATGATTTCAATTGCTTTTGCTAAAACTTCTGCTTCTGTAAGGTTGTTGGTATCAACAATAACATAATTTAGATGATATTTATCAGCTTGCTTGATAAATAAGTCCTTATAAACCCTATAAAGGTTTTTAAAGTAGTCTTTGTTCAGCTCGTAATTATTTATTTCAACTTCACGACCTCGTTCAAATAATCGCTTTTCAAAGGTTTCATAACTCATATCTAAATAAATTGCTAAATCAGGAATTTCTTCATCTGTAATCATATGTTCAAATAAAGCATCATAACCTTTTAAATAATTTCTTCCTTTAACTTTCAAATTTACATGTGCAAAAATATAATGTTCAATGCTAAAGCGATCTAAGATTAAGTGATTATTTTTTAAATCGTTATGTTTTGCAGCAAATTCTGTAAATAACTCTTGTAGTTTAGTTGTATGATTTTCCACAACATAAGTCTGTAAAGCCATTGTTAGGTTAGGTTTCTTTTCATACAATCATTTTAAAAAAGTATTGAAAACTACATCGTCTTTATCAAATTCATCTAAGATAACAGATGTTTTATAATGTTCATTTAATTTTTTGGATAATGTGCTTTTTCCACTACTTATCATCCCACTAATTCCTATTACCATTTTTCCTCCTGTGGTTTTTAAGTATAGCAAAAAAACAAATGCAAAACTAGCAATTAATTAAAAAGTTGATTAAAATTAATTATAAAAATTATTCATTTTACTTTTTTATCTTACTGATAGATAAAAAAGTTTTTGAAAAAGTTTCATAATTAAAAATTATCTAAATCATCTTAATTTAGATAATCTACTGAATTAATATTTTCATCGCTACTTCTATTAATTTTGTGGTTCTGAACTTTTTGCAGTTCCTTTTCCCTTAGCAATGTTTTGTAATTGCTCTAATAAAGTAGCATTACTTTTTGGATATTTTGCATCTGCTGCAGCATATTTTGCTGTATAGTCTGGAGTATTTTTGTCTAAATGCATAGTTTCTTGGTAAAATGCTAATGTATCTGCAACAACATCATCTGCTACATCTTTTAACTTATTTTGCATCTCAGTTTTTGCTTCAGTTTCTTTGCTTTCTATAAAGTTATAAGTTTTTTTAGTTTCTGTTAAAATTGCATTTATCAAATTATTTTTTTTGCTAGATTCGGTTGCTTTTGCTTTTTCACCTGAACCACAAGAAACAGCAGCGGCAACTGGAACTAACGATAAAGTAGCGGCAGAAAATGCTCAAATTTTCTTTTTATGTTTCATCTTTTTTCCTTTCTTGAAAATTTTATCAAAATTTGATAAAAGATATTTAGGAATTTTATAAAAGTTTTATAATGATATAACACACTTGAAAGGAAGAATGAACTTAAAAAGACCAGAAGGAACCTTAGAAGTAATTACTGGACCAATGTTTTCAGGTAAAACTGAAGAATTACTTAAAAGACTTAAAATTCTAGAAATAGCAGAAGTAAAAACAATGGTATTTAAACCACATTTTGATACTAGATTTGATAAAAATAAAATTGTAAGTCGCACAGGAGCAAAAACTAAAGCAATTGTTATTAAGCAATCAAAAGATATTATTGATCACTGAAATCCTGAATATCGAGCTGTTGCAATCGATGAAACTAATTTTTTAGATGATGGAATTTTTGAAGTTATCGATAAATTAGTATTAAGTGGAGTTAGAGTAATTGTAAGTGGATTGGATATGGATTTTTTAAGGCGTCCGTTCGGAGTTATGCCTGGTTTACTTGCGATCGCAGATGATATATGTAAGTTAAAAGCGGTATGTTTACAATGTAAATCTGATGCAGCCTTTTCATTTCGTAAGGATGTGAACAACGAGTTAAATGTATTAGGTGATAGCGAATATGAAGCACGCTGTCGCAGATGTCATATTTTAGGTGAAAAACAAAAGTATAAGAAAAGAAAATAATTTATTTGCCTATAAGCAAATAAAAACAGACATATGTCTGTTAGTTGAATTTTGCTAAAATAGTATCTAAATTTAATTGCGATGTAGATGTTAAAACAATATCTGCATTTTTAAATTCTTCTGCATTTGCTGTGATTGCAACAGCTTTCATCTTTGCATCTTTAATCCCTTGAATTCCAGCAACTGCATCTTCGATTCCGAAGCACTCACTTACATCTAAGGATAAACCTGCTGCAGCCTTAATAAAGATATCTGGCGCAGGTTTACCGTTCTTGATATCTCCCGGATAAACAATGTAATCAAAAAGGTTGATAATACCTAATTTTTCCAAGATAGTAGGGGCATTATAACTACTTGATGCAATAGCAAGTTTTAAATTTTTATTTTTTGCATCGGATAAAAATTTTGTTATCCCTGGTAAAATGGATTTTTCATTAATTTGTGTTTGCAAAAGTTCTTTATAGAACAAATTTTTTTGTTCACTTACTTCTAGTAATTTTGAATTATTTAGCTGCAAACTTGGTTTTTTAAGTTTTAAAATAGCTTTTAAGGTTTCGATGCGTGGTAAGCCGCGCAAAAGTTCATTATCTGCAAAAGTATAATCGATATCAAATTGTTTAACAACTTTTGCTCAAGATTGATAGTGTAAAATTGCTGTATCAGTAATCACCCCATCTAGATCAAAAATTATTCCTTTAATCATGGATAACCTCGAAAGTTTGTGGATTTTTATTTATATTTCTTTTTTGTCCATTGATTCAGATATAACCGTTAAATTTAGTATCTAAAATTGTTCTAATGCTAAAGTTTTGTTGATTTAAAACAACTTCAAATGCAGCATTTTGGTATTTAAAACGATATGTAAGTTTACTTCAATTTTTTGGAAGTAGTGGTTCTAGATGCAATGCATCATTATGTCAATTTAAACCTCCAAAACCAAAAACAATCATATGATAAATTGCAGCTAATGAACCAGCATGAATTCCTGCATCGGATGTATGCATTGCAGGACCTAAGTCCACATTGATTCCATATTTAAATAACTGGTAGGCTTTTTCAATCATTTTCAATCTGACTGCTTCGATGGTATATGTAACAGGAGACAGCGATGAATCGTGTGTTGTAACAGGTTCATAAAAATCAAAATTCGCTTTTCTTATTTCTTTAGAATATAAATGTGGTAGGATGTTTAACAGCAAAATAACATCGGCTTGTTTAACAAGTTGACAAGAAAGTAACGCATTTCCTTCTTGGGTGTTAAATAGTTTTTTGCCTGCATCACCTAACATCTGAAATGGTAGAACATTACCACGATGTAGTTGTAAAAACTGGTCATTTTCAGCGATAACTAAATTCTCATTTGGTTTTTGTTGCTTGAGTTTTTCTGAAACTTCTTTAAGTTTTGTTACATTAATTGGGTAAGGAATTTTTGATTTAATAATAGCTCATCAATAAGGTTTTTTCTTTTTTAATAAATTTATATATTTTAAAGCTAAATCAATATTGAACTTAGCTAACATATTGATATAAGCACTATTATCGATATTTCCTTTATATTCATTTGGACCCATTACATCTAGAATATGATAACTTCCATCACTTTGTTTTTCAGCACGTGATGCATAGAAAATAGCTGTATCGATAATCATTTCATATCCCATTTGTTCCATGAATTTTTCATCACCAGTAATTTTATAATATTGATTTACTGCAAAAGCAACATCAGCTGAAACATGAATTTCTTGACGACGTGAAGCGATGGGAATTTGTTTGCCGGTCATCACATCAGCTTGCCCTCAATATGGACATACCTCGCCATCAGTTGGTCATGCCATTTCTCAAGGGAACTGTGCCCCTTTTAAATTACTTTCTTGAGGTCTTTCTTTGATTTCTCTTGCTTTTGCACGAGCCCCTTCAATACCTTTATATCTATATGTTAGCAAGTTACGAGCAACCTTAGCTCGGTTGAATAAATAAATTGGATTAATAAAGAACTCGGTATCTCAATATGTATGTCCTTGATAACCTTCACCTGAAAGTCCTTTAGCACCCACATTTAAGTTGGTTGAATGTCTAGGTACAAACCCGTTTAGATGAAAGATTGCAAAATCAAGAGCGAGTGAATCGTATTTGCTTTCTTCATCGCCTTCGATTTTAACAAAGAATTCTTTTCAAACTTGAGAATGCATTTTTTCAATTGATTCATTTTTAAGTTCTTCATATGATTTATTAAGTAGTTGCTGATGTTTTGTATTTGCATTTTCGCGAATAACTTTTTTAGGTAATAAAGAATTTTTGCTATCAACTGATGTATGAACCGACATTAATTTTTCTAGTTCGATTACATCACCTGCCTTAGCATTTAATTTGATTTTAAAACCTACATAACGACGCTTCATTTCGATAACATAGTCGTCATTTCCACCCCTAATAAACTCACCATTTAAATAAAGTTTGGTGATAAGGTTATGAACTGCTCAACGCTTAGAAAGTGTAGTACACTGCTCCATTTGCAGTGATTCGGTAGTGATTCGGGTTTTAGCGCCTTCTCCAAAATGTTGAGTTCCAGAGTTGGTGACTTGTGCATTAATAGCAGGTTTGATAATAATTTCTATATCTTTATTATCGGTTGTTTCTAAAACTTTAATCTTAATTTTTTGTGCATAAACATTCGGATCATTTCTAGAAACAAAACGTTCAAAAATAAAACAGTATTTTCCGTGATCACGTTCTAATAAGATCTTACGTTTTAAAAAACCTTCTCGAATGTAAAGTGTTTTATTATACTCGTCACGGTTTTTAACATCAAAAGTTATACCGTTAATGATAATAGGAGTAGTCATTAAATCTGCTAAATTTACTAACTCAGGCGAATCGTCTTTGGTATCTTTATTAAACATCCCGTTAACAAAAAAGTCTTCTTTGTTATATGATGCTCTTTCTTCGTCTGCGCTCCGTATTCCCATATATCCGTTACCTAATGCAAAGATGCTTTCAGTTTTTGCAGTTACTGAACGGTTGAATTTAATTTGACTAATCCGTTTTTTCTCTAAATCGTATTTTAAAAAATCCATGTTTTCCTTAATTAACTTTGATTAATACAGATTCGTAAGGACGAAATGTGTTTGTTATTGGTTTATTATCACTATATGTTGATAAAATTTGTTGTCCTGTATCGATTTGTTCAAAAATTTCTTTGTTTGTAACATTTAAATATGCAATTAATTTTGTGTCTTGATACTCGCGAACGATTTTAATAAGTCCGCTGTAAGTAATTTCAAGATGTGAAGAACCTAATACAAAAACATCTCTATATGTTGTTTTACGCATTGAAATAAGGTTTTGATAAAAGTAAAAAATACTATTTGCATCTGCTAATGCAGTTTCAACATTGATATGTTCACTGTTTCTACCAAAATTGATTCAAGGTTTTGAACCTGCATTAAATCCGGCATTAGTTTGCTTGTTTCATTGCATTAGCGATCTTCCTGCATCGCGTGAATTGATATTTAGATATTTGATAAACTCTGATTCGCTATAAATTTTATTTTTATCTACTAAATCAGCGAATCCATTTTCAATATCGCAATCACGGAATTGTGATCTGTTATCAAAATGAGTATTTAATAAACCAATTTCTTCACCATAATAAATGCAAGGAATACCTTTTAAAGCAAAAAGCATTAGAGCATGAGATTTGGCTGCTTCGCTATGAAAAATACCTTCATCTCCCCATCTAGAAATGCTACGTGATGTATCGTGGTTAGATAGGAAATTGGTAAACATTTGTGTTGTAATGTTATTATTATGTTGAAAAGGTTGTTGCTGATAAACAAACTCTTTATAGTCTCAATTAGCATCGTATCCATTTCTGCCTGTTTTTCTACCTCAACCGATTCATCATCAAGCAAAATTGAAGTAGTTTTGTGAAACTTGATTATCACCTTTTGCATATTCTAATAATTCATCTGCTGTTATTCCTGAAGCTTCCCCTAATGTGTATGCATCTGGTTTGTTTTTAAATGCTTGTTCATTGAATTTTTTAAGATATTCAACTGCTCCATCACATCAAGCAAAATAAGGGTTAGCAGCAACATTATCAAAGGTTTTTGCTACATGTTTAATAGCATCAAGTCGAAAACCACGAACACCTAAATTGTATCAAAAATCTATAACATCAGACATTGCATCAATGGTATTTGGATGTGCTCAGTTTAAATCAACTTGTTCTTTTGAAAATAAGTGAAAGTAGTATTTTTGAACACTTTGAACATATTCTCATGCAGAACCACCAAAAATACTTTGTGCTTTTGCTTCTTCATCGGTAAGTTTTTCTCTTCAAATAAAGTAGTTATGTTCAACGTTTTCAACCGATTCACAGGCTTTTTTAAATCACTGGTGTTCATTTGAGACATGATTTAGCACAATATCCATAATAATATCAATTCCATATTCTGCAGCTTTTGATGACATTAATCTAAAGTCTTCTAAGGTACCAAATTGTTTTCATACTGATTTATAATCAAGCACATCGTAACCAGCATCGACGAAGTTAGTGTCATATGTTGGACATAATCAAATAGCATTTATTCCTAATTTATGTAGATATGGAAGTTTTGTGATAATCCCTTGTAAATCCCCATCTCCATCGTTGTTCGCATCATAAAACGATCTAGGGAAAATTTGGTAAATAATTTTATCTTGCAGTTTTATCATTTCTTACCTCTAATAATACTGATGAGTGTGGTGATAAAATACCATTTTTATACTCAATTTTTGAGTTGAATAAAACTTTTAAGTCTTTGTCATAGGTATATTCTTCATCAGAGAAGTTATGAATTACCTGAATAACTTGTTTTTGATAAGTTATTTTAAAAATTATGATTTTTTTTAAGGTATCAACATCAATAAATTTAAGACATTGGTTGATTAATCTATTACTATGGAGTCTAAAAAATGGAGTTTTATTACGGTATTTATTTAATTTTTTAAAGAACTCAAAAGCATATTTTTCAACTTTTGGATTCTTTAGGTTTTTTCATTTGATTCCGTTGGTGTAGTCAGTTGTTTTATATGAATTTGACTGGTATGCAGACTTATCTGGATAATACTTAAAATCATCATAGGTTGATACCACACAGCGATCAGTTTCGCTTCCTGATATATCACACGGTTTACTTTGAAGAAGTTCTGTTCCGGCTAAAACAAGTTGTTTTCCTTGAGTAAATATTGTCATCATTAAAGCTTGTCGATACATTTCAATACGTTGAATTAACGATAAATCATTAGTTGTAGTGTTAATTTTATCTCATAAAGTCATACCATCGTGACATGCTGCATAAGCTAAATTTACTGAAATATCATTGGCAAAAAGAGCATACGGATCTTTTGAATAATATATATTTCCAAAATTGTAATCCTTAATGCCACCTACAATGCTTGTTACATATTGACGAAATAGTTCGATATCAAATTTTGAAATTAAGCCAGGTGCATATTCAGAGTGTTCATCACCTTTGATAGCATTACGAACCGAATCGTTAAAGTATCCAAAAGCAATGTCATTTCCGGTTACTCCTTTGATGTAGCAGATGTCATGTTTTAAATCACCACATCTTCAGGCTTCACCGTGTAAGATAAGTTTTGGATTTATTTTACGCAGTTCCTTAGCAATTTCATTAAATGTTTCAGCATGCATAAAGCAAGAAAGGTCGAAACGAAAACCATCAACTCCGAATTCTTCGACAAAATATTTTAGCGAATCTAAAATAATTCGTTTTACCATATATCTTTCATCAGCAAGGGGTGGATATGTAACAGGTTTAACCTTAGCATTATCTCGATAATAATAACCAGGTAAAACATTATCATAGATGTTGTTGGTCATCATATGATTATAGACAACATCTAAAATAACTCCAACTCCTTTTTTATGTGCATTTGAAACTAAATTACGAAATTCAGCGATTTTTGCGTATGGATCTTTAGGATTACTGCTGTATTGAGCATTTATTGCAAAATAATTATGAGGATCATATCCTCAGTTGTAATTAGTAGTTCATCCACTTCCTTGTCCTTTTTTAAGGATGTTTTGGTTATTTTCATTTAATGCATATGTGCTATGAATAGGTAGAAACTGCACGTGTGTGATACCGAGTTTTTTGACATATGAGAATAAATCTGCTTCTAATAGAGCATTAAATGTCCCTAGTTTACTTTTAAACTCTTTTTGACTTTTTAAACTAGTAAAGTCACGAACATGTAACTCATAAATTAATGCATCGGTGCTATTATTAAGTTCGGTAGCGAATTTTTTAGGAACAGAACCTGCTTTTTTTGAATTTATATTAACCAATGCTCCATAACCTACTTTATCTTCTTTACCTTCTCAATCAAATGCAGCCAATGAAATAGCATATGGGTCTAAAGCATTTGTAATGCTACCATCTGAATGTCAAATTTTATATTGATAAAAATATCCTTCAAAATGTAATGGTATTTGTGTTTTTCAAACTGTATCTATTTTTAATGAATCAAATTTTTGAACAAATTTTAAATTACTATCATAGAGCATCACTTCGACTCTTTGAGCAAGTGGCTGTCAGAGCTTTAGTTGAATATGAAAGTCTGAAAATTTAATTCCTAAATCAGGTTTTTTATATGCATATTTTTCATCAAAATCTGCATAAAACCTTTTGTTTTTATTCTTAATATTCATATGCAATATTATAAATTTATTTTGTCTTTTTTAGGTATAAATTAATAATTTTCTTGACATATCAAAGAGATAATTTTATGCACCTAAAATATAATAAAAAAATTAAAAACAGCATAAAAAATGTGCTAGTTTTTAACTTTTTTTCAATAAATCAAATTTCTTTTATTACTAAGAGCAAGATAAAAAATAAATTTTATTTTAAAAATTATACATATAATGAAAATTCTTGATGATAGAATTTAAAATGTTCGGGTTTTATATAATATTTCCCTGCTATACAAATGCTATCGCTGTCATAACCTCAAAAAGCAATAACAACCATGTTATCAACACCAAATTTATTTACTTTTTCATATTTTAATTCATAAACAATATTTTTTAGACTATGTCGATCAATTAGAATGTTGATAATTGGTGTTCTAGTATCAATAGGTTCAAATTCATCAATGTTTTTAGTAGAAACATATATATCACCTTCAGCAATAATCTCACCTGCTTTTTGATAGTTCATTTTAAAAGAACGATGTCCTTCGGTAAAAATAATATTTTTTTCTTTAAATCAATTCGGCAAGGTTTCCTTAGTTTCACTGCCAAGAATTCTATCAACCCCGATCAAATAACTTATAGGTTTAATTAGGTTATGAAAATTTTCTGCTACAAAGTGGCCACGTTTTGAAATAGAGTAAATTGCACCAATAGAAAAAAGTTTCTGATAAGCAGATACCACAACAGAACGTGAACAATTAAATCGATTCATAAGTTGATGTTCAGAAGGCATAATCATATTTATAGGAATTTTTTTAGTCGAAATTAAATCAATTAAATACTTAATCAAATTATTAGTCTTGGTTTGATTAAGGTTTGTTTTTTCATTTGTGTCTTTTTGATACTTGACTGGACTATTCTTTTTCATAAATATATTTTAACAAAATAAAATTATTTTCTAATTAACTTGAAAATAACATATCCACCTTGTTCGATTCAGATTCTTCATGATTCGTTTTTTGCTTTATATAGCAAAATTTGTTCAAAGTGATAATTACGAGAAATTTTTAATAAATCAAGTTCTTTATGTTGATAGTTACAAAAAGCAAATAATAAGTATTCTTTTTGTTGTCCTAAGTCTTTTCGGATTATAACACTACTATAATCAACTGTATCAACAAAATCATAAGGATTTGCTATCGTATCAGCATCTGTTAGTGATAAAAATGGATAATCTTTTCTTAGTTTTGCCATAAACTGAATTAGTTTGTATGCTTGTCCTTGCTTGCTTTGCACATCAGCGCTTTCTAAATTAAGTGCTGATGTAAACATTATATGATCACCAAAACTTTCTTTTACTTTCGGATCATAAATAAAGCAGTTATAAGTATTATTTTCCCATTTCATTGGTTCTCTTAAGGTAGGATCACCATAATATCTAGTTGAATAATAATAAAGTTCATCTGCTGCATAAATAATAGGTGTGGCAGGTAACGCTAAAAGCACAAATAATGCAATATTTAGTGCTTCTTTTTCTGATGTTGTAAGATTATCGTTAAATTTATATCATTTTTTCTTACTGATTTGACTGCGATATACTTCAAGTCATCTACGCACATCATGGTTATCTAAAAACGGGATTCATTTAGCTTTTTGCGATGTATTTTGATATTCAATTAACATATTTTTTAGTTGATTATATTCAATTCTAACATCTGGATTGTGTCTGAAAAATTTTCCACCATCATAGATTGTATCTAACCCGATGTTACCATCTGCATCCTTTAAATACATTAACCCTTTGACAGCATCTGAATTAACTCACTCACCCATCATAAACACTTCTTCTATGTTTTCTGCATCAGTAATTTGTTTTGATGCATCCCTTAGAAGGTGAAAAATTTTTGCTTCATTAAAATTGTTTTTAGTTTCAATTTCACTTGAATAATATTCTGCAAAAGCATCGTAACGAAATCCATCTACACCAACAGCTGTTCAAAATTTTTGAATATGAATCAGTTGTTCAATAACTTTATAATTATCTAAATTTAAATCAGGCATCCCGTAAGAAAAACGTGCTAAGTAGGTTCGATTAGTTGCATTTATATCTGTGGTAAAGGGATATTTGCTTTTTATTTTCAGGTTATCAACTTTAACATCTGAATCATATAAATTTATATCAAGACGATAAAAGTCACTGTATCCATCATTAGCAAGTGCTGCTTGAAATCAAGGATGTTCATAAGAAGTATGATTAAATACCATATCTAAATAAACTTTGATTCCGTGTTCATGTGCTGTGTTTAAAAAATCAATAAAAGCATTCATGCCACCCAATCGTGAATCAACATTGCAATAATCAATAACAGAATAGCCGTGATAACTTGACGCAGGATGGATTGGGCTTAATCAGATTTGATCGACTCCGAGGTTGCTAATATATTCAATTTTATCTTTTAAACCGATAAAATCCCCGATTCCATCATTATTTCCATCAGCAAAGTTATATATTAAAACTTGATAAATTATGTTGGTATTTTTGTAATTTTCTAACTTCTTTGCCTTTGGAGCAGTTAAAAACAGATTTTTATAGTCTGTATGATATTCATAATCGACGCGATTGTTATCTCATGATGCAGCAGTTTTAAAAGGTTGTTTTTTAAGCAAATATGAATAATATAACTTGTAAAAAGTTTTACTAAAAGATTTCATAGGAATAAATGATATCATAATGGATTAATAATTTTTGTATAAACTTGACAGGTTAAGAAAAACCAAGGAAACCCTTGGTAAATATTATTTTGAATTGTTTAATAAAGCATTAATTTCAACTTTTAACTTTTGTGTATCATGAGCTTTGGCTGCTAAAATTTTATCTTTTTTAACAAATCCATATCTTTTCTTAGTTACTATTATTAAAACAATACATATAAATGCTAAAATCATCGCAATTCATGATGTTGTATAATTGATTCTAGGTAAATCTCCTGTTTGAATTGGTGTATATGATTTTGCATTATCAGTTATAATAAGTGTGTAATTATTTTTAAATGTTTGATCTGGTTGTAAAGCATTTATAAAGAATAAAACTATAAAGATAGCAGGTATCAAAGCAAATAAGTAAATAAATGTTTTATCGGAATTTGATTTATTTTTATATAACATAACTTGCATATAAATCAAGGTTAATAAAGCAACCAATGAAAGAAAAATACTGATTGAATTTAAACTTCAAAAGACTTCTTTTAACTGATATGAAGGTGAGTTAGCATAAACTTGTGCAGGGGTAAATCCGGCTGCTGTATCGCTGTTTAAAATGTAGTTATATTCAAGTTGAATTTGTGCATAAAAGCGAGTGTATAAGGTTGCTTGCAAAATTATTACAATTGCTAAAAACACAGAAATAATTGCTAAATAAATTTTACGTTCTAAATAGTTGTTTTTAGTATCAAAATACTTATGCATTAGTTAATTCTTTCTTCGCTTTGACTATCAAATAAGTGGATGCGAGATACGATAAATTCAACATAAACATGTGAATATAATTCAAATTCTTCAGAGTTAGAAGCATTAACAATAAATTCAATATCTTCATTAATCCGCACTGTGACTAATTGATCTTTACCGATTAATTCAATATTTGCAATTTTACCTAACACTCTGTTTTCAGCATTGGAATAACTTATTTTTAGGTCTTCACTACGAAAACCGGCAACTACTTTTTGGTTTTCTTTTAATAATGCAGCTGTTTCTGTATCAAGTTTAATTTGAATTTTTTGATCATTAGATACCAATAAATTATCTTTATATATAGCATCAAAAGTATTCATTGTAGGTGATCCAATAAATTTAGCAACAAAAATATTAGCAGGTTTAAAGTATAAATCTTTACCTTTTCCATTTTGTTGGATTTTTCCATCGTTAAAAACAACAATTTGATCACCCATTGTCATCGCTTCGAGTTGGTCATGAGTAACATAAATACTTGTGGTATTTAACATACGATGAATGTTAACTATTTCGCGACGCATACTTTCGCGCAATTTAGCATCCAAGTTAGAAAGAGGTTCATCCATCAAGAATACAAGTGGTTTACGAGCAATTGCACGACCAATAGCTACACGTTGGCGTTGTCCTCCTGATAAATCACGGGGCTTACGGTAAAGGTAGTCATCAATACGTAAAATTTTTGCAACATCTTTAACACGACGATCGATAACATCTTTACGTTCGCGGGCGATTTTTAATCCGAATGAAATGTTGTTGTAAACATTCATATGCGGGTATAAAGCATAAGATTGAAACACCATTGCGATATTACGTTCATTAGGTAAAAGGTTGTTATATCTTTTGTTATTAAATAATAAATCACCTTTAGTAATTGAATTTAATCCAGCAATCATCCTTAATAAAGTTGTTTTTCCACATCCTGAAGGTCCTAAAAAGATGCAGAATGTTCCAGCTTTAATATCTAAGTTAATATTTTCAAGTGTATATTTTTCGTTTCCTTCATATTTTTTTGAAATATTAACTAATTTGATATCAGCACCATTGCTTGATTCATAAATTTCACCTACTTCAGAAACAAGTGCATCAATATCGATGGTTTCAAAACCGCTTGTATCATCTAATTTATCTTCTGTTACAACAGAATTATTTGTGTCTTTTTTCTTTTTAAAAAACATATTATCCTTTCACGGCTCCATCTGAAAGACCACCGACAATGTATTTTTGTAAGTACATAAATAATGCAAATGCAGGGATAGAAGCAAGAATCGAACCAGCTGCATATGCTCCTGCATTAACATGTTTTGGTTCAGCTGATAAGAATTGGTCTAGTCCAACAGCTAAGGTTTTTTCTTTTGAATCAGCAAGTACGAATTTAGGTAAGATAACATCAGTAAATGGTGTTAAAAATGATCATAAAGCCACCATAATAAGCGCAGGACGAATAACAGGGACTAAAATTTTAAAGAATAATCCTCAGTTGCTACATCCATCGATTTTACCTGAATCATCAAGTTCGCTTGATACGGTATCTAAATAGGACTTAAGCATAAAGGTATTCGCTGAAATGGCTCCACCTGAATAAATAATAACTAACATAAATATTGATGGTATCCCAATGCTATTACCTAAACGAACCAGTAAGAAAAGTGAAATAATAGCAGTTGTTGCCGGAATCAGTTGTAACATCATTATTATCATTAATGAATTTTTTGATCCAGCGAATTTAAATCTGGAATATGCATAACCATTTAATGCCACAGCGACAGTTGATATCACCATAGTTAAAACAGCAATTATGATGGTATTTTTATACCAAATCAAAAAGTCGCTACGAGGACTGGTGAATAAGTAAGAGAAGTTGTCTCAACCAAATTTAAATGGAACAACCGCAACAACACGTTCATTATTTACATTGAATGCTGAAATAATTAATGAAACTATTGGAAAGAGAATAATTATTGCTCAAAAGATTAAGAATAAGTAGTTAAAGAATAATCAGAATATTTCAAGTGCTGTTAAGGGTTTGGTATCAGTTTCGTTAAAATTAATTCGTCTAGGAGTTAATTTTTTATACGGAACTTTTACTTTATCAAAGGTATGTTGATAAAATTTTTTGCGTTTTCATTTTTCGAACATTAATCTCTCCTTGACATAGTTTTAATAAACCCTCTTGCACCAATAGCAATTGAAATAAGAGCAGCAAAGGTTGTTAAGGCAGCAGCAAATGCTTGGTCACCTGGGATGTTGGTTGCTCCTTGTGCGATTTTGAAGACAAATGAAATAATAATATCAGTTGATGCTTCATTGAATGCAGATGCTTTAGCAAAGTTTGGCCCACCACCAGTGAAAATAGAAATTGTAGTGAAATTATTAAATGCTCCAACAAATTGACCAATTAGCATCGGTGCAATTGAAATAAGAAGAGATGGTAAGGTAAGATGTCAGAATAGTTGTCTTCCTTTTGCTCCATCAACAGCACCTGCTTCATAAATATCTTTTGGTATAGATTGTAAATTACCAGTTACAAGCATAAAGATAAATGCATAAGCAATTCATGTTTGCACCACGATTACCAATACACGAGCAGTACCGATTTCACCTAATCAGTTACGTGGCTCCTTTAGTAGTCCGATTGATAACATTATTTTGTTAATGTATCCAACTTCACCACCTTGAAATGATGATCTAAGAAATGATAAAGTAACGAATGCTGGAATAGCTCATGGTAAAATATAAATAAGTCTAAATATTTTTTTAAACTTAATGCGTTGGTTATTTGTTAAAATTGCGATTATAATACCAAGTGAAATAGGGATAAAGGTTGAAAAGACTGTCCATATTGCTGTTCAATAAAATACACGTCCTAAACCACTAAAGATACCAGTGTTACGAAATACTCATCAATATCCTCAGTTTTTAAGCCCTACTCAGTTAACAGTTTGTGCCGGAGCATAGTGCTCAAAACCATAGTTAGTAAATGAAACAAGCACTGATGTAATAATAGGTGTAGCTACCACAAAAAGCATTAATACTCAACCTAAAATAGAGATCACTCAGGGATATCCACCTGTCGAAATTCATCTTTTGGTATGTGATCATTTACTTGGACGAGAACCATATTCTAAGTTTTTTGCTACCCGATAACTACTAAGCGATGATGTAGCAAAGTATATTATGACTATTACCATCAAAATAACACTTATAACACCACCAAATAAGTATATCCGAGCATCTGTTAAAATACCTTCTGCATGGTTAAATTTGCCTGCTCCTAAGTCGCTAAAACCAGGAATTCCACCCATTTTATCTCAGTAAGCACCAAATGAAAATGGAACAATTAGTGCTCATAAAAAGATGCTTCCTAAACTAAGTAAAATTCCTTTTATGTATTGTTTAAAGAACAATAATTCAGAAAGACCAGGGAAAATAAATCCAAGCACTAAAGCAAGTCATCTGAAATTTTTCATTGTTTCAATTGGTATTGATTTTTGTGCTTCATTAATTTTGCTATCATAAATTTTTGAATTAACTCGCATTTCAGCAAATTCACGTCAAAATGAAGTTTTCAAAATTTCTTTGTTAGATAAAACTTTTGATTTTAATTTTGCTTCTGTAACAGCCTCTTTATAGTCGATTTTGTATTCGATTTTCTTATTTTTGAAAGCTACCTTAGTAATTTCTTTTGTCTTGATTTTTGCTTTTAAAGCTGCTATATTTTCTTTATAAGTTTTCTTATAAAGTTTTTTGGATGAAGCAAAAACTTGTTTCTCTGCTTGATATTCAGTTATAGGTTTTTCTTGTTTATTAATATTTGGATTGACATCTTTATTATTTAGTTTTTGGATAAGATTATTAATTACAGCCATTAGATTCGTAGATTCAGAACCGTTTTGACTTTGATTTGATAAATGTTTTAGATTATATAAAGAAACCTTTGATTTAATCCGTTCTTCGCAATATTTAATGCGAGTAAGTCGATAATCAATAAACTTTTCTCTTAATGCTTTTGATTCTACCTTGTGAAATTCACCTTCATATGTATATTTAACTTTTGCATCTGCAAGCAGATTTTTATATTGGGATTTTAACAATATTGAAAATTCATTTTGAACTCTTAAAACATTAATAAAATTTAAATATTCTTTTAAAGCGATATTAACAAAAGGATAATCATTGGTTACTTGATAAGCATTAAGAATATTAAGAATTTTGTTATTTTTAACTTTTAAACCTTTTAAATCTAGGTTTTTTATGCTAAAATCAATTTTTGGTAAGTTATTAAGGTTTTTTGAAAGTAATGAATATAAGTCTTTATAATTTTGTAATCTTGCTCGTTCTTTAAAAAATGGTTTGATGGATTTATATCATTGCTTAATTTTTACAACTTCTAAATTTGATTTATCAACAATTTCTTTAACAACTGCTTTATTAGCAACTTCAACTGATAAAATTTTTTCTTGTTGTTGCTTTATTTTTTCTAACGAAAGCAGCTTTTGTTGTTTAGCTTGACTTTTTCGTTCTTGCAGTTTACTTGTGTATTCATATTCGATTTGTAGGATTTTTTGTCTGTTTTCAAGAATAATATTTTCTTTTTCTTTTGTATATAACTCTTTTTGTAAAGTATATGTAGATTCATATTGACGTTTTAATTCTTGACGACGAGCAAATAAACTTAATCTTTGTTTCTCTAAATTTTCATAGAAGTTTTTAAAGAATGTTTTTGCTGAATCTCCTAATCTTTGGATATATGCAAGTTCGTTAGGTAGCAATAAATTATGTATTTTTTCGATATCAAATTCTGTATCTTTAACATGTTTTAGATAAAGTTTAAGAATAGAAAAGATAGTGTATTTTTTAAATGTTTGCACTTCTGAAAGACGAGTTGAAGTCTGTAGTTTTTTAATACTTTCGACTTTAATTTCTAAATCATCAGCAGATTTTGTTAATGAATAAACAAAATCTTTTGCATATGATTTAATGTCTTTTAGTTGTGCATTAATTTTTTTAAGTTCAAAATTTAACAAAGAAATCGAAGAGGTACAAAAGGATAATTTCTTAATAGAATCTTTAAGAACTATTATCTTGTTTTTGTAAGCAACTTTGTGCGAATTTAATTCGCGTTTTAGGTTGTCTTGTAGTTTTGTCCTTGCTCGTAAGAACAAATCTTTGTCTATTTTTTGTTGGTTATTAATACGATCTTGTGTTCTTAAGAAGACATTTTTAATCTGTTTTTTATAGGATTTAAGATTGCCGGCACTCTGAGGTAATATTGAATCGAATGATTCACCGTATCAGTTGTACAGCTTTAATTTTTCCATAAATTACCTTGCCTTTCCTTTGTGTATTTTAACCCATTCATAATAATGAAGTTTTCTTTGAATATGATATTGCATACTGAATGTAAATAAAGCAATAACAGTTGAAAAAGAGAAAATAGATATAAATGCACCTGTTATTATTTGAAAGTTACTCATATAAGATGTTCCCCTAAAAAAAGGTAGACCTGTAAGTAAAATAAAAACAATAATCCAACATGTAAAAAAGATATATCCTGCTTTCAATTTGCTTCGTAAAAGTAGTAAATAAATCAAAAAGAAAACTAAAACTAAGGTATTTGCAATATAAGCAACTAATGTTGCAATGGCTTGATTTTTTGCAAATTCGCTCAATTTATCTGCATCACTTCTTATTTCAATAGGCACCGATTCAGTATTAATTCCATATCCGAATGGAATTAATACCCATATAAGAAGCACTGCTGTAAGCAGTGCTAATAGTGTTAATAAAATATAAAACTGTTTTTTTTCGATATTTATTTTATATTTAGTATAACTGTACATTTAGCTTACTTATTATTTGAATACTACTCTAACTGGTAAGTTACCAGAATTTATTGCATTAAGTGTTGCAGTATAATCAGCTGATAATTTATCTTCCATTGCACTTAAAAACTTATCTTGTGTTTGAAGTTTATCACCTAATGATCTGTATCATTCTGCTGAACCAAAAGTTTTATCGTTTCAATTTGATCAAACAGTTTTTAGGTTTGGATTAGAGTTATCAAATCTGGTTGGTTGTACTTGTAGAATACCTAATCCTTGTTCTTGAAGTTTTTTGCTTGATGTTAGAACATTAAACACAAAGTTTACAGAAATTGATTTATTGTATTCATCAATGTTATTTTTAGTGGTAGCAATGGTAACATCAGATAATGTTCCATCTTTCTTTTGCATCTTAGATGACATAAAATCATCAGCAAAAGTTGAAATCTTAGCAAAGTTTTCAAATCCAGCTAAATAAAGTTTTACAATTTTACGGATTTGTTCATCAGAAACAGTTGTAGGAGCAGCAGTATTAGAGAAGAATTTTGCACGAGCAAATACTTGATCTTCAAATTCTTGGAGTTTATTGTCTTTCATTGCTTGTTGAATCTTTGCAATTAAAGCGGCTTTTTGACCATTGTCATCTCCATTGACACCAAAAATAAATTGTTCAATTTTTCTTAAGTGGAATGTTCCGTTGTTACCATTTTCATCTGGTTTATCTTGAACCATATCAACAAAACCTAGATTTCCAAACTTATCCTTGTTTGTTAAGGTAGCAAATGCTCCTGCTTTCATCTTGTCTGCACCAAGCTGTCATGGTTGTGCAGGTGTGCTACCAACTAATTCATCGCTTCATTTAGTTGTGGATCCCATTAATCCAGCAAGTGTATTTCTGAGTGGCAATGCATTTACCAAAGAATTATTTAGTTCATCAACTTTTGCTTTTGTTTCAGTTGAACCATTGAATGTAATTTTCATCTTATCTTTTGAAACTTGGTTAGCATCTGCGATAGGATTGTTTTCATCAGCCTTTGATTCTCATAAACCTCATTTTCCGTAGCTTCCTTTTAATTCATTAAGTTCACTTAAAACGGTTGCTAGTTTACTATTAAGTTCATTGAAATCAGCATAACCTAAATTTTTTGCAAAATTTTGTATCTTAGTTTCTTCTGATGTATTATCTGATTTGATTCTATCTGACATTCTAGAAAATAGAGCTTCTGAATAAGGTATTTTAGAATCTTGTTTAAAGTATTGATAGTATGAATCGAAATTAAATGCTGCTTTTAAAACTTCTTCAAGTGCTTTCTTTCTTTCAGGTGATGATCCGTTGTTTCTTGAAGAAATACCATAACCTCAACCACCGGCCGCCTGAATGTATGGAGCTCCATCATCAACAGGAACTACATTGAAGAATGATAGTGCATTTGCTGCATCTCTTGAGTTTTGAACATCTCATGTCCCAATTAATGCATAGTCAAGTTTTTTATCTTTCATTGCACTAAAAATAGTTTGGTTAACAACACCCATATCGCTTCCGTACATTGCTTGTAAATCACCTTGACTTAATCCGTTTTTAGCTCAAACGGTTTCTTTGTATGCCTCTGGTGTCATTCCATAAGCTGCATGAATAATTGGAAATAAAACATTAGCAACTTCTTTTAATCCATCTTTAAGTAATCCATGTCATTTATCACCTTTTACAAATCATGAAGAAACTTGTCCTTCATTATTTTTGTATAAGTTCTTTTGGAAGAATGATTGAGATAATGAATTTCCACCTAATTCATTTTGTTGCACTTCTGTGTATGAATCTCATGCTTTTTTGATCCCACCATATAATATACCATTACCATATCAAAAGTCTTGTAATCTTAAGACTAATTTACCTTTTTCAACTAGTTCTTTCAATGTATCTGTATGTTCATTTGTAAGTTCAGCTCTTGTGTCTGCTTCATCTTTGTTTGATGCTAAAATAAGACCTTCCTTGTTATGACGAACTGCTAAAAATTTATGTGTAGGTTTCTGATCTTGTGTCCCGTTAATAGTTCCGAATTTAACAATATCAGCTTTTTGGTCATCAGGTAGCGATACAACTTTGTTTAAATCATCTAGTACTTTTGGTGTATCATTTACTTTATCTCCAAAGAATGTATCTAAGTCAGCTAAATAATTATTTTGTGCAAATTCTGTAACACGGTCTTGAGGTAAATAGAAAATATCAGGAACAGTTGGGTCGTTTAATCCTTGTGTACCAAGGTTTAATGCATCGAAAACACCTTTTTGAATAAATTCAAGTGTAAATCCATCTTTTGTGTGTGAATCAGAAGCATCAAAAAGTTTCTTAACTTCATTGTAAAAGTCCTTTTGTGCTCCATCCACAGCGATGTAAATTTTCTTAGAACCTTTTCCGGTGTCTTGTTGTGCTGAACCACTTGTTCCACAAGAAACAGCAACTCCTACTGCTCCAAGCGATAATAATCCACCTGTATAAACTAATGCTTTTTTTATTTTCATATTTCAATATTCCTTATCTATTGTTAAGTAATTACAGGATTATTCAAATGCAATTTCATTTTTTTGATATGCAATAAAAGAAAAAATAATACAAATTGGTGAGAGTAATAACAAACCACTTATACAAGCAACATAACCTATCCAGTGATTAAATTCTGTTTTTGACATTATATAAATTACATGAATAGTTATTAAAGCAATCGCTAAATAATTTATTACTAATACAGCAAGCATTATACGTACTCAATAATTTTGCAAGGTTTTGAAAAGTTCAACATTAAAAACATTAGGAGATTTACTGAGATTGATAATAATTTGGATAAAAATAATTTCTATAATAAGTACAACAATGTTTGCAAAGAGTAAAAATAAATATTCTAAGATTTTTGGAGTATATTTGCGTTCAAGTGGTAATTTACCTAATCAAAACCACCTAAAACGAGTTTTAAATGGTGGTTTTGAAAAATGTATATTTTTCTTCATAATCCTGATTAAATTATAATATAGCAATACAAAAAACACATAATAATTGTGAAAATATGATATTAATTCCTTTGATAACTTGATATGTCAAGATAGTTGTTCCATAATTTGCTTATTTATAGATAGATTATGACAAAACAATTTTATTTTTTTGTAAATAAATTGGTTTTTGTTCAAGTGTTCGTTATTGATTTTTAATAAAGTTAATAATAAAGAAAAATACACTTTTTAGCTCATATATAAGCAACAAAAGTGTATTTTTATCTCGTGTAATAATAATATATTTCAAGGTTATTTATATTATAAACAGAAATTTTATTGTTTTTTAATCAAAAACACTCCGACTTTTATGTGTGAATTGCTTTTCAATGATTTTTCACTCATTTGAAAACTTTGATTGATTAAATCCTTATCAAATTTATATCCATCTTTTAGGTTAATCTCAAAACTACCTAAATTGTCACTATATACAACTAATAAATAATTTCCATCATGGTTATCTCTTAAGGTTAAATTATTAGGATAATTTGATGCATTTTTGATAATGTCTGATGGTTTCTTAATATATTTTATATCTTGATCTCTAAGTGATGGATATTGCTCGCGTAAATGGATTAATTTTGAAACTAATACATATGCACCGTTTTTATCAGAAACTAATGATTCAACATATCCTTCACCTTTTGAATCCTGTGTTTGAATAATATCACTTCCTGATCTTTCATCCTTAAAATAAACTCTTTTGTGCAAATCTTTCCATCAATATGCTTCACGAATTTTATCATCACCTTTACTTTTATCTCCACCTTGCATTAATATTTCATTTCCGTCATATAAAATAGGTGTTCCACCACGAGAAAGCAAAGAAAATAATGCCGCTAAATAACCTGCTCTTTCTTTATTGTTAAGTCTATGTGATGTTCCTAACGGTGATTTTGTTACATTTTTTTTATAATTTGCTATTCAACGATCGATATCATGGTTATCTAAAAACGGTAATCAATAACTCATACCTTCATCGCTGTTAAGATAATTGATTAAGTTTTTTTCCTCATCAGAATTAATAAATGGATGTATTTGATATTTATAATGATTTCCATCTAAGACACTACCAAGAGCTTTATAATTCGACCTTCCATACATTAAATATTTTGATGCATCATAAACACTTTTTCATCATTCCCCGAACATTAATACTTCTTTATCAGAACGAGCAACATTATTTTCTATAGCTTGCTTAATTTCTTTATCAGATGCATCACGTCAATCAAAGAATAATTGTGATGTTTTTGATCCATCACTATCGGTTGGTTTATGTGAATTTTCGCTACCAAAATAATGGTAAAAAGCATCATAGCGAAAACCATCAACACCTTTTTTGATTCAGAATTTATGAATGTATTCTATTTCTTTTAAAACATCCGGATTAGTTAAATTTAGATCAGGCATCCCTTTTCAGAATTTTGCTGCATATCTTAGATTTGTATCAGGTTTTGGGTTTTGATGATAATTAATATTTTTAAAGATTTTTCTTACATCTTTGTCTTCACCATAATCTTTATCGTTTGTTGGTTTGTTGTCATAAAAATAATAATATTTTTGATATTTTTTATCTCCATCTAAAGCTTTTTGAAACCAAGGATGTTCATAAGATGTATGGTTTAAAACCATATCTAAAACAACTTTAATTCCTTTTTCGTGTGCCTTAGTTATAAAATTATCAAAAGCCTGCATTCCACCAAGTTCGGGAGCAACAGCAGTATAATCGATAACATCATATCCGTGATAAGATGAAGATGGATGAATTGGGGATAGATATAATGTGTCTATTCCTAGATTCACGAAGTAATCCAAATTATTAGTTAAACCAATAAAATCACCAATTCCATCATCATTTCCATCAGCAAACGAATATACAGTTAACTGATACATTACATTCGATTTTGTCTTAGCGATAAAAGGTGCTTGAATTTTTGCATTTTGATATTCATCTTGGTAGCTTACATTATTCAAACTTTTTTGGTTCTCTGCGACAAATTCATCATTCCCTCACCCTTTTAATCTTTTAACAGTTGATACATCATCATTTTGTTGACTGCATGAAATAGCAGTTGCAATAAATGCAGATGATGTTAAAAATAAAAATTTTTTTATTCACCATCTATGTCTCATATTTACTCCATTAGCATAAAAAATCTACTATAAAGTAGATTTTAACTTCCTTTAGCAAGATTTAAGATATCTTTTCTTAATACTTCAACTTTATCTAAATTACCTTTAATTTTTTGTCAATTTGATATCAATTCATTAAGTTTTTCAGATGTAATTTTGTTGTTTTTTTCAAGGATATCAAGGTTTTTTATGATTTGTTGCATTGATGAAGATTCAAAATATGCATTATTAATTAACTGTAAAGAAGTTGCTTTATGAATTTCGTTTCTATAAAAATTTACAATGCTTTCTTGAAAACTTTTTAAAGTATTAGAAGCATTTTCATGTAGTTGTAATTTACCGATTTTATCAATGTAATCCAAACTTTTCTTCTTACTTCTTTCAATAAATCCATCGTTTAGTTCTTTTAATAAAGCATCAAGTTTAGCTATTTTTTGATCATTAGTAAGGCCTTTGTCATCATAAAAACCTTTTACTCTTGTGTCAAAACTTAATGCTCAATCAGTATCTTTTGGATTACTATTAATTATACTAATTTTAGTATCTAAAAACTGCTTATATGTTTGACGTAATTTGCTTACATCTTCTGGAAATGATTGTACATATTTTAAATTATGTGTCGGTATTGCTATAGCAGCTGAAACACCTGCAGCACCTAAGACGAATCATGAACCAATAAGCACATTTTTCATAATATTACTTTTCTTTTTGTCTGTCATTATATTCCTTATATTTAATAATTATACATTTTTATTTTATATATACTTATCTATCACATTATTAAATTTTTTCTTTGATATATCAAGTCATAATCAATTTCATAATTTTTCTAATTATCTGGTAATGTTTACACCATATAATACACAAAACACAATATTTAATTATCTTTTAGTTTAAAATATAAATAAGGTAAAATTATAATGAAAGGAAAAATGGATAATAATATTGTTTTGTTTGGTATGCATAATTCGCTTAAACTTGCTCAAAAAGTTTCAGAAATTATCAATATACCACTTTCGAATGTAGATCGAACAGTATATGCTGATGGTGAAGTTATGCTGGTTTCTACTCCAACTGTAAGAAATAAGGATGTTTATATAATTGCAAGCACATCAAGACCTGTAAATAATAATATTATGGAACTTTTGATGTTTATTGATTCGTTGAAACGTGCTAGTGCTAAAACAATTAATGTATGCTTAAGTTACTATGGATATGCTCGTCAAGATCGCAAGGCTCGTGGAAGACAACCTATTACAGCCAAATTAGTTGCTGATTTGTTGCAAACAGCAGGTGTTTCTAGAGTAATTTGTGTGGATTTACATAATCCTTCAATTCAAGGTTTCTTTGATAAACCAGTTGATGATTTAAGAGGACAATATCCGATTGCAAAAGCTCTGAAAGCAACAGGAGAAAAATTTACAGTTGTTTCGCCAGATCATGGTGGAACTGTGCGCGCGCGTAGATTAGCTGAATTAATTTCAGAAAGTGTGCAAATATGTATCATTGATAAGCGCCGCACTGGTGTAAATCAAACAGAAGTAATGGGGATTTTAGGTAGTGTAAAAGATAAAAATGTTGTAATAATTGATGATATCATCGATACTGGTGGAACTATTTTAAAAGCAGTTGAAACTTTAAAAGCAAATGGTGCTAAAAAAGTTATAGTTGCTGCAACACACGGAATTTTTACCAAGGGTTTTGAAGTTTTTGAAAATCACCCTGATGTTTCTAAAGTAATTGTAACAGACAGTATAGATAATTATGAAATGTTAGACAAGTTCTCAAAATTGCAAATAGTTTCACTTGGTGAATTTTTAGGTAAAGTAATTAATGCATCATTAGTTGGGGAAAGTGTTTCAGAAATTTACCGCAGTTATGAAAAAGAAATATCAAGTTAATTAGCATCCATAACACACTTTTGTGTGTTTTTTTATATTACAGTTTATCAGCAAAAATTTATATTTTATGATATTACAAATTTTATGCTGATAAAACAAATTATATGAATAATAATGTAAATAATTACTTAAAAACAAAATTATTTTAAAAAATTATTAAAAAATGTTAAAAATGCTCAAAACATATGATATATAGCACCCTTTAAAAACACAATAAATATATAAATATGAAAAATTATGGTAAAATTATATAGAATATTTATTCAAACCAACTTATAAAAAGAAAGGAAGTATGAAAAAACTAAAACTTAGTTTAAAAGCAAAAGTTTTACTTTCAGCCAGCATAATAACATTTACATCTGCTATAACTGTAGCAGCAATGTATGGATATGCAAATAACTCAGATGAGGTGCGAGGTTCATCGCTGCCTGTAAGTAAAGAAGAACTGAAAAACGATTTTTCTAAGTTATATAATGAAAATCATGAATTAACACCTGAAATCTTTATCACTGATCCGTCAAAAGAAAATGCAGTTGGATTTATTTCACCTGACTATAAATCATTTGGATTCAATGATAACAAAAGCAAACTTTATTCATTTGAAGACTTTTTTAATGAGTACTATAAAAGATACAATGAAAGTTTTATCTTAGCAGTTAAATATGGTTCATTTACATTTTATGATGAATATGTTTTAGCAGTAAAGCCAGATAAATTTATCGACTTTAGCAAGTGATTTATTAATAATGTTGCATGAGGACCAGATTTATTAACCTTGGATAGTTTTAGATTGGTACCAGGAGTAGAACAAAACGGAAATGCGATTACATTAGGATCGCATTCTACTTTACATAAAGAAGTAAGCGAAATCAAATTCTTCCCTGATGCATTCTTTGGTTCGATGCCAGTTTACTCAGTAATAGGTGGAGCGGGAAACCGAACCGATTCACTTACATATGCAACATTTAAAGATCAACAAGATAAAGTTACTGTTGATAACTTTTTAGCAACCATTCCACTTGCTTCTGCGATAAAAAATTCTCGTTCAGCAAATAATCTACCATTTTTATCGCTTTATAATCCAAACAGATTATTAGGAGAAACCTTTAAAATCTTTATTCCAAAAACTACACGTTTAGAAGATACATTGATTTTACCAAAAAATCTCACAGCATATACATTTACATTAGAAACCAAAGATGTTAATTTACCAACATCTGATAGTTCAGGGCATTCAGATGCCCCGAAAATAACTTATGATTCATTAGTTGATGCAAAAGTTACAAAAGTAACATCATCAAAACCAAATAATAGTGATAATCGAATCTTGAGTATCGAATTTTCTTATAAGGATGCAGATGGTAAAGATGCAAAATTTGTCTATGCAGCAGTTGAAAACGAAATTGATCCATATTCTGAAATAAATTACAAAACATTTAAAGCTATTTTAGATCCAAAATTAAAACATTTTCTAGATTTCTTTGATGTTAAAGCATATGAAGGACAAACACTTTGAATTTATGCTGATGAAAATGCTAATTTATCTGCATATGCATCAAAAGTCGAAGCGATGAATTCGATTGATTCATTGCGTGACTGAAGCAAAGTTCCCCAGGAAAGCAAAAATCGTTTACGTGAATTTAAAGTTAAATCAATTGATGTTAAAAATAAACGTCTTGAAATTACATTAGAAAACACTAATACAAATATTCCACTAATTATCACTTTTGATGCGATGCATATGAGTGATGCCGAAAATAAATTATTCGAACAATTTAAAGATGCAGTAGGGTACAAAGGTTCAATTAATCCAATTTCAATTAAATCAGGCCCAGAAGATATTAGCATCGTTGATAAAAATGGTAGACCTCTTAGAGGATTATCGACTCGTAAATATCAAATTTATAACGAAGTATATACCGGTTTAGTTGATAAAGTTCTTAAAAAGTTTCCACAATTAGCAAAAAAACTAAATGGACCACATATTCAAAGAACAATTAACGATCAAGGATTTTATGATTATAAATTAGTCGAAGGTGACTATTATGGATTACGTGATAGCGATCGTATAGGATTGCCATTATTGCTTTCTGCTACAATAGATAATTACGAAGGGATATCAACTGACTTCTTAAAATATGTTGCAACCCATGAATATGGACACCATTATACACTTGACCAATCACAAGCACTTAATCAAGACAGTAATGCCGTTGTTGTTGGAGGGATTTCTACTCGTGGTGGTTTAACTGAGACATCTTATTATTCAGCAAAATCATTGCGCAATTATTTAAATGCACGTACTAATTTAGATTTTGTTCGTGTTAACGCGTTAGGGCAACAAACTGAAGATACTGATACAACAGGACAATACATTCGCTTCTTATTTAAAGATAAAAACGGAAAATTTGTTCGTGAAACAGACAAGCAAATTTGAGGAAACCCAATTCCAAACAGTGATGTGTTCAGTGTTTTGGATGAAAAAGATCGTAGATTTTTACAAGACTTTAAAGGAATGCAAGAAGCTGCAAAATTACGTGGAGCAAGATTAGGTGATTTATTTATAGCTAATTCATTTGATGAAAATTCAGGTACATTAAATCCATTTATCGAGGGTGTAAACAAAACTTTTGAGAAAAAACAAATAGACGGAAAAGATGTTTATGTTTTTAAAGAAGTAGCAATCTCTGATATTGTTGAAAATATAAGAGATGGTTTAGGAAAATCACTTAAAGATGTGATTAAAATTGCTTCCCCAAATTCAATAACAATTTCAGTAGTTGAAACACAAAAAGATGCAAATGGCGCTACTATAGCAACCAAAATTAATGTCTTTGATAAAGATGGAAAACCAGCAATTAATGTTCCATTAAATGAACCACTTGATGAAAAAAGTCTTGATTATATAAGTGAACAAACAAATATTATTAAGAGTACAATTGAGAGTTTATTAATTACCCGTTTTGCAGATTCAGGTTGAAACACCCGTGATACAGATTTTGGTGGTGTAATTGGTCCAATTCGTAAAACATTGCTTCAAGGAACCAATTTTACAGATAACGGATTTGTTGATTCTTTAAAATACCGTTCAGATGCAGTTGAATTAGATGCAGATTCAAACAGAATCGATCAAATTTACCAAAATAACACAAAACGACCAGGAACCCGTCGCGCATTAGAATATACAGCATTAACAGATAAAGGTGATTTATACACAAACCTCAGTGAAATAATTGATACATATGTAGGATTTATTTTAGAAAACCAAAATAGAGGTTCACAATTTCAAGATGGATATTATGCTCAATTGTTGAATGTTTTTGCTTTTGTTAAAGATGGAAAAATTCAAAAAGGATATACATTCCCGTTAATACTAAACAATCATTTTTCAGATAAAGTCCTTTATAATCCAGATGAAAATGGGCAATCTGATTTATGACCATATGCAAGACAGTTTAACAGTGATAACAATGCTAGTGGTCGTCCACAAATGAACCCGGCTTATGGAATAATGTTTAGTGGTTTTGGTTTATATAACATTGATCAAGACAAAAAATTTGTTCCATTCTTAGCTGGGATCGATGCAGATGGTAATGTTGTTTCAAAAGATACCTTCCAAAGCATAATTCGTAATCCTAGAAGTTTTTCTGCTCTTGTTAAAAAAATAGCATTTGTCAACTTTAATAAAAATACTGTAAAAAACTATAATTTATACAACTCATTTAATAAAGAGTTTTTAGCAACAGTTAAAAATGGAAATCAAAGCGAAACAACAGCAGCATTTGATAATTTCGAAAAATTTATTGAATTTACATCGATTGATTATTCTAAAGCATCATTAGAACCATTAACTGTTAAAGACGGTGCTCCCGTAATTAAATTTAATTGAGATGTTGATTACGTAAAAACTAAATTTGATTTTGATGCATTTAAAGCAGCAGTAGCAACTTCAGATGAATCAGCAGAAAATAAATCAAGAATTGCAGCAGCAAGCGATCAAGAACTTGCAAATGAATTAATGTTAAGATTTAGAAATTCAGATTATTTCTGAACAGTTACAGACTTTAATCCAGCAACTCAGTTAAAAGAAAATCAAGCAATTTTTTCATCTAAATACGGAATCGATATTTTAAGTAATACTTTTACAGACAGCTTTTACTTTGATAAAAAATTTATGGTTGATAATGAACTTATCACACCAACACAAGAACGTACATCATATGATGCACTAGAGTTGCAAAAAATATTCTCTGATTATATAACTGGCATTGTAGGTAAAGATTCTGCTACTAAGATACTAGAATTTACTAATACACAAGACTTATATCAATTTGTAGGTAATATCATTACTTACTTAGGACAAGGTTATCGTGATAATGATCGCATTTGATACCTAAGAAGAGCGGTTTATACTGTATTTAACAATGGATATCCTTCTTCTGATATTCTTGAATATAACTCTACGCGTGTTGAAAACTTGCTAAATGATAAATTTACTGACTATATATATTCAATTCCAGAAACTTTAACTCGTGATTATGTGCAAACTACATATGTCCCTGCCACAGCTGATTTTGGTAACTTGCCTACATACTTAACTAATGCAAACGAAGCATATACAGGACAAGATTATGTAATTGATGCAACTAAGTTAAAAATTTGAAATGAACATAAAAATAGTTATTCAAATATTATTAATGCAAGTTTTGATGCAGTTAGAGCAGAAGCATTTGATAAATTATTTAATGAAACCAAGGATATTTACTTTAAAAATTCATTAGATCGTCAAATCAAAGAATCATTAGCATCAGAAAACCAAATTGAAATACAAAAACTCGATAATCGAAATGCACAAATTGATAAGGAATTGAAAACTCAAATCACGGATGAGCAAAAGAAGCAATTAGAATCTGAAAAAGCAACTAATATAGCATCTAAAAATCAATTACAAGAAGCTAACAAGAAACTTAATGAAGAAATTGCTAAATTATTTGAAGAGCAAGACAAGCAACTACAAGATACATACGAAAAAGTAATTGGTGTATATAAAGGTAAATTATCTGATGTTTCTGATTCAAACGGAAGAAACGAGGATAGATCCTCATCATATTTTGGAAAACTTATAACCAAAAGCAACGGTTACTTCCAAGATCGCTATCAAAAAGTCGCTATTGGAATGCAACTTTATGATGATAATGGAAAAGAAATTATGGATGATGACATCCGTCTAAAGGACTTTAAAAATCAACCAATTAAATCACGTCCGAGAGCTTTCTTTATTTCACAATTACGTAATTTTGGTATCGGAGAGAGAACTGTAGCTGGTATCTTTAGAAATAAACGTATTGATTCATTAGCATTATACGGATATGTTTCTAACGAAGATGCTAAAAAGATAAAACAACTTCGTTTTACAGATGTTGAAACAGGTGAGCAAAAATTCTTACCAATTAATATTAAAGGAACAAATAACGTCTTTTATCTCAAACAACAAGGTGATGCAAGTTCTAAGGTTAGAGTAGAAGATGAAGGATATACTTCATGAATATCTGATTTTGGAGTTATGGCAAAATACCGTAATACCTTATTATTACCAAAGCATCAATACTACATTCAATTTGTAGATGAAAATAATAAAGTTGTTTCCGATTTTACCTTAGGTGATGTAACTCAATTAGCAGAAAACGGAAAAACAGGTACACAAGCATCAGTAACTATAAGACATAATGAAGATTCAAAAACACAAGATAAAGGTAAAGCAATAATCAAGATTGATTACCAATTTAACATAACAGGATAGGAGCTAATTTGAAAAAAAGGTTATGATATTTATTTACCACAACCGCTGCACTTTCATCAGCATCCTTGCTAGCAATAGCGTGTAGCACCAGTGGAAATAACACAACAAATACAAAGAGTCTAAATGAAGTTCATAGTCAAAATTCAGTAATTGATTATGATCTTGGTTTAGCAACTGAACCAATTAATAACTTAAACTATATAAAATATAAATCAGTTGATAAAATATTACCTTCATTAGTCGACTCATTTCTTAAAAGTGGACCAAACAGTGATTTAAAATCTATTACTAAAATAAGTCCGTTAAATATGGTTATGGTAGATACCGATGGAACTGTTAAAACAACAGAAGATAAAAAAACTGAACCAAGTTCAAACTTTGATGATTTCTTCAAATTTAAAAATAAATTAGAAGAAAGTGATGGTTTTGGTAGAGTTCGTGGTAGTTGATACGGATTACATGACTTTGGTATTACTGGTGGTTTAGGGCGTGCGACAATCGGTGATCCACAACGAAATGCAAGTATTTATGCATTCCCTAACCCAAAAAACAGCAACAACTATATGGCAGTAACTGGATTTCTAAACAACGGATTAAATCGCTGAAGTAACGGAGATGTTTCAACAGCACAGGATTTACGTGATTATTTAGAATATATTTTGGATATTAATACCGGATCACAAAAACTAGATTCTGTATTAAAATACTCTATTCGTGGAGCCGAAAAATTTGTTGCTGCTCAAAAAGACTATGTTGATAAATTTGGTGTACCATATAAAAATCCATGAGGTCGTAGAAAATACATTAAATTAGCTGATGGTAGTTACATTCAAGATCCAAGTGAAAAAGAGTGACAATCACAAGTTTCAAAAAATAATGTACCTGCTGATACAAAAGAAGTTGAAGCAATCAAAAAAGCTGCATTAGATTTTGGTTTTTATACTGGTCAGCTATATTTAGATTACAGTCTCGAACAAGTTAATGAGAGTATGGATTTAAATCCTAATTTCAAGATTGAAAAAGAATCACAAAGTTTTACATTCAGAGATCCAAAAGATAAAACTAAGACTTTTGTTCGCACATTAGTAAAAAATGTTTATGCAAATCCTTACCAAAATTTTAAATTTGATGAAGATGCAAGAAAAATTAAACCTACAATTGAGACATTAGCAAATAATTTAAATACTTTTACAATGATTTTTGATGAGAACAAGACACCAGGTTTATCATATATGCTATTTACTATTTTCTTCCACCTTTTCCCTGTAAATCGTAAGTATATTGAAACAGTTGCAGGTGGAATCGATGTCTTCGGATCACAAAAACAACACTTTTTAACAAATGGGCCATTTTTGATGAAACCTGAAAATGTTATTTTAGGTCCACAGGGATCATTATTGTTAGAAAAAAATCCAGATTATTTCGATGCAGAAAACACCATTTCAAACCGAATAAAAATTTATTTTTCAACTGACAGAAACACTAATGCAACATTCTTTGAAGATGGTTATATTTCACAAACTTATATTCCGGCTGAAAAAATAACACAATATTTTGCTAACCCTGAATACAAAAAATATCTAAATAAAAACACAGGTTATGGAACAATTGCTTTTGGATTTAACCTTGATAATGAAACAAACGCACAAAGTTATATACAAGATGAAGACCTTAGAAACGCAATTTTCTATGCAGTAAACCGTGAAAACCTGCTTAAAGTAGTTGGATGAGACTTTTCATTTCCAGTAAACACCTGAACAGCATATGGACAATATCGAACATATGATGGGAAAAATATCGAAACCTACTTTTCAGATATGAGTAGTGATGCAAAAGATGGAGTAAAATTCCCATTACAAAATTATGATTTTGTAACTCATCTTTCAAAAGGATATACTTTTGAGAAAACACATCGTTATGATCAAACATATGCACCAAAAACAGCACAATTTTATATTGAACGTTTTAAAGCAAGACACAAGGCATTAAAATCTGTAACATTAAAATTCTTAAACAACTCTAGTGATGAACAAAAGAAAGCAGGTGCATACTTAAAAGAAATATTAGGTAGAACTTTCGATGGTTTTGTAAACATTGATATTAAGAGTTTACCTGAAAACTCATTTGCTTCATTTATTGAAGAAGGAAAATACGACATTATCTATCAAAACTATGATAGATTAGGTGGAAATAGTGCTCAAGACTATGTTGCAGTATTCTTCAAACCCGATGAAATAGATAGTTTTAACCAAAAAAGTATTGCCTTTAAAACAAACCCAGTAGGTTCTTACACATATGCAGATTACATTCGCCAATTATATGTGCAAGCAACCAATTTAGATGTAGATAACTACATCGAAACAAAATTACAAACTCCGTTTTTAGCTTTAGTTAATGCATCACAAAGCGCAAAAGATGCATATGAAAAAGCTAAAAAAGGAGATAAGAATCATATAACAGCTTTTGAAGAAGCAGTTAAACCATTAATTGAAAAATTAAACAAAGACACATCAAAAACATTTAGTGACCGTTTAATTAAAAATTTAATTGAATATATGCTAATTCAAAATCCGAATATTAAAGCAGGACGTAAGAAAAAAATTCTTAATGAACTGTTATTAATGTTTGAGGGAATTGATAAATTAGCAGATGCTACACGCCCTACTGCAGATCGCTTACATATTCAGTGATCATTAGGAAAGATTGATACAAAAATAGATTTTTGACGTAAATTTATTGATTTATCTTTCATTCGTCCACAAGAAGATTCGCAAAGTTATACTGATAGAATAAATGCATTCTTTACCGGAAACTTTACAAATGCTGAGGCAAAATTAAAATGAACCCAAGAATATGTGTACATCTTCATCGGAGAACTTGAAAAAGTCATTCGTGATGCATCGATTGTTGTACCATTAATGGAAGTTGATACCAACTGAGAAATAACCAGAGTAGGTGGTGTAGATAGTCTTTATACATTTGCACTGCAATATGCATATGATTTTACTAGACCACCAAAACCAGGATTACCAAGAGGGAGGGCAAAATAGATGAAATGATCTAAAACAAAAGAAAATAACAAAACTACTTATGTTGATGATAACTTTATAGTTTTTTCAAACAAAAGAACTAAAGATGCAACATTTGTTGAGAAATTATTTAACATTAATTCACCTTTATTAATTTCTTCTTGAAGATTTTTTAAGATTATTGCCGAATTCTTTATTATTGGATTAATTGTTATTACTATTACATTCTTTTTAATTAATGCCGTTCCTGGTTCAAATACTTTAACAGCTGGTTTAGATGATGCAGCAAAAAAAGCAATAGAAGCAAAATACGGTTTAGATCAGCCGTTAATTATAAGATACTGACACTATATAGTAAGACTCTTTCGCGGAGATTTTGGTATATCATTATCATTATTTCCTGCACAAGAAATAAATTCATTTATTTGAGAGCGCTTCTATAAATCATTTTTAGTAGGAATTTTTTCAGTATTATTAACTGTTGTAATAGGAATTTCTGTAGGAATATGAGTTGGTAAAAACCCAGGCGGAATAGTTGATAATGTATCAACTGTGTTAGTAAGTATTTTTTCATCGGTTCCTTCGATTATTTTTGCTTTAATATTAGTATTTATCGGTCGTTTAATTAACTTACCATATATCTTCGCTCAACATAATTTCCTAACATATATCCTACCTGGATTAGCGCTTTCTCTTGGAAGTATCATTGTATATATCAAATATATTCGTACCGAATTAAATCGTGAGTTAAACTCAGTGCATGCTAAATTTGCATATTTAAAAGGATTATCAAAAAACCGTTTTGTATGAAAACATGCACTTAAACCTTCACTCTTCCCAATCGCAACATTCTTCCCTGCTGTTATTTTCGGTTCATTTATCGGAAGTATCTTCATTGAGCAAATCTTCTTTATTTCTGGTTCTGGTGCAACATTACTACAAGCAATTCAAACAAAAGACTATAATGTGATTTTATTCTTAATTATAATGTTTACTTTACTTACTATTTTATCTTATGCAACTCGTGATATCTTATATGAAGTTATAGATCCAAGAGTGCGTAGAAAGGGGGCATAATTGGCATTCAATGATAAAAAAGAATCTAAATTAGTGTCTTCTTTTAAAAAGTATTTAACTAAATTAAAGCAACGTCAACAACTTGGTCCAACAAATGAACTAACTAAGGATGCTGCTCCAAGTATGATATTGCAACCGTTTCAATATCAAGCATGAAAAATAGTAGGTAAAACTTTTGATTTCCATGCTGATGCACATATGGGTGCAGAAACGAAGGTATTTAAAGAATTTGTATATCGTTATTCAAAGAGTTTTGCAGGTGTATTTGGTTTTGTTTTATTAGTCGTGATTATTCTTTTATCATTTATTATCCCATTTACTACACAAGATCCAAACTTATCAAGCGTTGATGCAAGGTTCTTAACATTTAACCAAACAGACGAGCAAACAGGAATTTATCATATTTTTGGAACCGATTCAATTGGTCGCGACATTTGGGCACGTTTATGACACGGATTGCGATACTCGATTGCATTAGCATTAGTTGTTACATTTATCGAAGTTATCATCGGACTTACCATTGGGATTTTAATGGGTCAATATGAGCGTTTTGATCGTGTGATGACATTTATAATTAAGGTTATTTCAGTAGTTCCAACAATCATTATTTTGATTTTGATGACTATTGTTGTTAGTCCAAGTTTCTGAGTAATTGTTTTTTCTTTATCATTTACATCATGAACAGGAATGGCTAATCAAATCCGTGCTCAAGTTAAGCGCGCAAAACACTTTGAGTGAGTTGCAGCTTCGAGAGTTTTAGGTACACCAGCATGAAAAATTCTTAAAAATTATGTTCCTGTTATCTTGCCAATACTGATTACTCAGTTAGTATTTACAATTCCTGGGGTAGTGCTTTCAGAAACATCATTAGCTTTCATTGGTTTAGCAATTGATGACGTTCCAACCTTAGGTAACCTTATTTCAGAAGGTCAAAAGGTCTTTCCTACCTATTTAAGATATGTTTTTGTTCCATCGACAATGTTGATTTTAATTACAACTAGTGTGCAATTAATAGGAGCGAGCGTCCAAGATGCCTTGAGACGTCAAAGATAGAGGTTATTGTGAGAAAAGAACAAAATAGTAGATGATTTAGACGTTTTGATACAAAAACTAACAAAACTACTAATGATTTAAGTTTAAAAAACCAAAATCAAGAATCTTTAAATCAACAAACTAACATTGATACAAAAACCTATGAACAACAAGTTTCAAAAAAACAAAAGAAATTTTCTTTATTTTCCCGTTTCAAACGTTCTTATTTCAATTGAGATAATTTTTATAAAAATGTACAATACCGAACTTTTGAAGATGGAAGTAAATTAAAAATTGCTGCAGAAATAAAAGATATTAAACTTTCTTTTACTAACCCAGCTCGTCCAGGAGAAAAAAATATTGTGCTTCGTGGAACAAGCTTGCAAGTTTATGAAGGTAAAGTTCATGCAATTATCGGTGAATCAGGATCAGGAAAATCAGTAATAACATCACTTCTATATGGACTTACTGGTGATAATGCTGTTATCGATGGTGGAGAAATTCTTTTATACAACAATAATGTTGAAAAATTCTCATTTCGCGATTGAGAGCGCTCACATTATCGTGGTCGTGTAGTTTCTGCTGTATTCCAAAACCCAATGTCAACACTTAATCCTACAATGAAAGTAGGAACACAAATTATGGAAGGGATGCTGTTAAATAAGGTTGTTAAAACCCGTAAAGAAGCTTATGATCGTGCTGTAGAGTTTTTAAAACTAACTAAAATAAATGATCCTGAAGCAGTTATGAAGTTATATCCACATGAAATGTCTGGTGGTATGGTTCAACGGGTAGTTATTGCTGCAATAGTTGCATTAGAACCAAAAATTCTAGTTATGGATGAACCAACCACTGCCCTTGATCCAACTGTGCAAGCATTAGTTTTAGACATTATTAAAGATTTACAAACTAAATTAAAGTTATCTATCGTATTTATTACCCATGATTTAGGTGTTGTTGCATCGATTTCAGATTACATTTCTATTATGTATGCAGGACAAATCATAGAAGAAGGAACAGCACATGAAATTTTACACTATCCACAGCATCCATATACATGGGGGTTAATCCTTAGTATGCCCGATGTTAACAAAGGAAGTCGTTTATCAACCATCCGTGGAAGTGTACCATCAAGTTTAAATAACATCAAAGGTGATGCTTTTGCGGTAAGAAATGATTATGCATTAGGGCGTGACTTTGAAATTGAACCAGATTTTTATTATGTTTCAGAGACTCACCGTGTTAAGTCTGCTTTATTAGATCCACAAGCTCCAAAATACCAACCACCTGAACTTATCCAAAGATTATGAAAGGAATTTTTAGCTGAAAATGAGTAACGAAAGAACATTATATAAAGTTAAAAGATTCTTATTTGGTGAAAAAGAAGTTTGACGAACTCAAACTAAAGGTGTAGCAGAAATGCTACGCCCAAAGCATGGTGAAAGTGAATTAGTAACTATGCGCAATGTTGATATCACTTATGGAAGTGGAATTAAAGCATTTAGAGCAGTCAGTGATTTAAATTTAAACATTTATAAAGGTGAAGTTTTAGGACTTGTTGGCGAATCAGGGAGTGGTAAAAGCACCATCGGTCGTGCTTTAGTGGGATTGGTTCCTTATAGCTTTGGTGAAATTAAACTACTTGATAAAACCTTACCGAGAAAACTTACTCGTGGGTTCAAAGTAGGTAAAAAACTTGCTGAATATAAAGCAATTGAAAACTTTTTAACCAACAAAGTTCAAATGATTTTTCAAGATCCGGCCAACTCGTTAAATCCACATGCTAATGTTGAAGCAATTGTTTCAGAAGGTTTAACTAATACCAAAAATGCAAAAGAAATTTTCTTGTATAACTATGATCAAGAAGCAAAAGTAAAATTATATAAAGAGTTTTCACAACAAAACCACCCACAATTTTTTGGAAATTATGAAAAAGAATTAGATATTAAAATAGCAACCAATGAAGATATTTCATATCAAGCATTCTTTGTAGATTTATATAACCAAGTGATTAAATTAAATCAACCACATATAACTAAACTATTTGATGAACTTAGAGCAGAACGTGATAAATTAAGTAAACATACTGAAAAAGAATGTAAGCGTTTATTAGTTCGTGATATATTAAGATCTGTTGGTTTAGATGAATCAGTATTGCGTAGATATCCATTAGAATTTTCAGGTGGACAACAACAAAGAATTGGTATCTCTCGTGCTGTTGTACTGCGTCCGCAGCTATTGGTTGCAGATGAACCTATCTCAGCACTTGATGTGTCTATACAAGCGCAGGTGGTTAATATTTTCAATGAATTAAAAGAAAAGTATCAACTTACAATTTTATTCATAGCACATGATTTACGTATGGTAGAATATATCTCTGATCGAATTGCTGTTATGAATAAAGGAAGATTGTTAGAAGTAGGAAAAACCGAAGAAATTATGAATCATTCATTGCATCCATATACCAAAAGCTTACTTGATGCAGTTCCTTCAATTGAAGGAAGCAAAGGAAGTTTGGTTGGATATGTTTATGATATCAATATGCATAAATATGATGAAAATAACCAACCTGAATGAATTAAAATAAACGATGATCATTTTGTGCTCGGAACTGCTCAAGAAGTTGCAGATTGACAAGCAGGAAAATATTAAAAACCTTGTTTTTGCAAGGTTTTTTTGTTTCTATCGTAAACAAATAAATCACTTTATTTTCATAACTATATTACTTTTATGTCTATATACAAGGTGAAAAAGTTCAAATCACATAAAATATGCGATTTATTCCACAAATATGATAAATATTTAACAAAATATTACTTTATTTTAGTGAAAAACAGTAAAAAAAGTATAAAATTTTATTCATGCTATCATTTGTAGCAATATTTAATAAAATAATGAAAGGCTATTATGAAAGAATTTACAGCTAAAATAGTTGATCCGATTGGACTTCATGCACGTCCTACTTCAATTCTTGTAACTGTAGCTTCAAAATATAAATCTGATATTAAATTACAATCAGGTGGACGTGAAGCGAATTTAAAATCAATTATGAATATTATGTCTTTAGGTGTTAAATGTGGAGCAGAAGTAACTGTTAAAGTTATGGGTGAAGATGAACAAGAAGCATTTGATGCCATTCATGATGTATTTGTAAAGAACGAATTAATTTAATTAAAATGCTTTGCGTTTTAATTTTTTTAACTTTTTTGTAAAAATATGCTAAAATATAAAAACAAAAAGCCCGAGTGGTGAAATTGGCAGACACGCTAGACTAAGGATCTAGTGGAGCAATCCGTGCAGGTTCAAGCCCTGTCTTGGGCACCAAAATTTATCAAATTAGTTATATTAAGAGCATACATACAAGGATTGAATTTTCTTTTCAATCTTTATATGTGTGCTTTTTGCTTGTATTTAGCGACCAATAATCATTCTTTTTTTTGGATAAATGTGGTATTATATAAAAAAGTCATTATATATAAAATATATAATGAAGTGAAAGGAAGTATGAAAAAAAGAAAGTTTCTTATAACAAGTTCCACCCTTTTATTAGCAGCTACTACTATTGCAGTTGCATGTAAGGCACCAGGTTCTTCTGAAGAATTACCTCGTGGAGGCAATGAATTTTATCAAAAACCAGTTCTTATACCTAATACTCAACTCCCACAACAACCTGTACAACCACCTAAGAGCACATTGTCAAATGTAAATATTTTAGGTGATCAAAAATTTGACCATATTGATGAGGCAAAACGTAAAAAATCAGAACATTTTATTCCTGCTAATGAAGATATTCGTTATGTCGCGATTGGTGATTCGATTACTGAAGGATTTGATGGAACCTTACCACAATCATATCCTGGTCAATTAGAAAGTGATGGAAGTATTTCGGGTGTTTCATATCCTGCATACTTAGCTCGTTTGTTAAATCAAAACCACCGTGTTAAAGCATTTAATAATTTTGCCGTATCTGGTTCTCGATTACTTGATTGAATCAAGTTACTTGGAATCCCTTATGATGATTCACTTGTTAAGGATGAAGATACATTAAGTATTTTTGGAAATGACTGACAAGCAAAAACTCAACAAATAAAAGACAAGTTACAACAAGCAAACTTGGTTACTTTTTCATTATCTGCTAATGATATCTTGTTTCTATTATTCCAAAACTTAGCAACTGATGATGTAACTAACTTAATAAAAAATTATTTAAAAGGTCAAGCAATTATTTCTGATGCAGTTGTTTTAATAAACAAGTTATTTAATAATGCGTTAAGAGAAACACAAAAAAGACTTACAACATTCGTAGCAAATTTAAAACAATTCGCTCCAAATGCTAATATAAACTTTATCGGTTATCCTACTCCGATGTTATCAATTGCCAATGTGATTAAGGAATATGTAGCAAAATTGTTTGGTGGAAGTTTAGATTTTTCACCACTTGATATCTTGGTAAATGTTTTAAACAAAGGAATTCGAGAGACTGCGATTATTAATAAAATTAACTTTATCCAACCTGTTAATAATGATTATTGAAATAAACATGCTTCCGAATTATCTACTATCTTTTTCGATATCCATCCAAATACTTTTGGATACAAAAAAATGGCAATGGATATATATTTAAAAATCACTAATCCATCACTAAATATTAATGATTATAAAGGGTATGATTTTTCACAAGAATATTTGGATTTTGATGCCAATAGTGCAACATACCAAATCCAACCTATTATTCCTAATTCACAACTTTTTGGACCAAACACTGCTTCATATTTAGATGTAGAAAATAATTATGAACAAGAAATTGATGACAAAAGAGATATATATAATTTTGGAAATCGCATTGCAGAATTAACTGAAACTTTTTCTTATCTAACTCGCGAAGCGTTTGATTTTTTAACTAATAACTCTATTTATAATGTTTTAGATCCAGAGCGTAAGTTAGCAAAGTTGTTTAATAAAAAAGTTGCTAGTGGTAAATTTGCTAAGGACTCATTAGTTGAATCTTTACTTCGTTCAAATACTTTACAAAGAATTTTATATAACTTGCAAACTCAACTACAAGAATATCAAGAACAAAATCAACTTACCTTAGATAATGTTTCTGCAGCATTTAAATACTCTATTTTAAATATAGATAACCTTGCTATAGTAATTTCTGCTGTTGCTTCAAGTGATATGGTTAAAGAGTATAAAACAGAGTTTGCTGATGCTTTAAAAACCATTTTAAATAATGCAATTAAGGTATTCGGACCAAATGTAAAATCTGCTGTAATGAATGCGATTTTAGCACCAATTAAAAAATATAATGTTAAAGAATCTGATATTTCATCAATACTTGATTCTGTTTTAAATTCTGAGCATCTTAAAGAACTAGTTTCAGCATTTGCGGATTCATATGCTTTACATCCAGATAACTTTACAGATGTTTCAAATTTATCTGATGTGTTTTCAAATATACTAAAAGATCCACAAATCAATACTCGCATTTCTAGTCATCTTAATGCCTTATTATTCGAGTTTTTAACTAGTCCTAAACTACAGGCAGTTGCTTCAGAATTTCTTTATAACTTTTTAAAAGAAAATAATTTAACAGCAAATATCACATCTGATGAAGTAAATGTTGTTATAAATGATTTAATTAAATTATTAAAACAACTTAATGATAACCAACAACTAATTGATAAATTTACCTCATATACATTGAATAGTTTTCCATATTACGGATACAACCGTATCGGTGATTTATTTTCAGTAGCATTAAGATCTTTAATTACAACAGAATTTATTGGATCGCAAAATGAACCAAAATTACTTGATTTTATTAAAACGATTTTAAATTCTGATTTATTGCAGCATCATAAAGCATTTATAAAACAAATTATCAGTAATGCCTTAGATTTAAATACATTAAAAGGGATTTCAAAATCTGTATCTAACCTTTTTGCTAATAGTTCGGTTGCAAAATATATCCCAACTAAATCACTTGATAAGTTAATTAATTTAGTATTTAGTCAACCACAAATACTTGATATTTTAAAAGCAACCTTAGATGCGATTTTAAATAATACTGCTGAATATAATAAAGCGCAAAGCCTAAATGATTTAATTGCTAAAGCAATACAACATTTACCAATTGATAATCTTAAACCACAATTAATTGCAATTTTTAATAATATTTTAACTAATAATGAATTACCACAAATCATCAATGATGTAATGTATACATCGCTTGCTACATTCGGGATAGATATTAAGAATTCAGATAATATCAAGTTTATAAGTGATTTTTCACAAAATATCATCCCATATATCCAAAAACAACAACTTATCAATCCGATTATTGATGCATTTATTGATAAACTTAAGGCAGTTAAAAGATCGAATGAACCAATAAAAATTCTTGCTCAAATCCCGGATGCAATTTTTGCAATCATTAAAAACAAATACACTACTAACACAATTACTCAAATTAAGGATTTATTGAATCAAAAATGAATTAAAGATAATTCAAATGGTGTGTTAAATACCGCTGCTGTCGTTTTAAATTCATTACAAGAATCAGGTGTGCTTTCAAATGGTATAACATCATTATTAAGCAACTTGCTTGATAAACCACAAATAGCAAAATATGTTGATAAAAATGAAATTCTGCAATTAACTTTAAATGTTATAAATCGTCCACAAACAATGAAGTTAGTAGTTGCGCTTTTAGAAAGTGTTTTAAAGAATCCTGATTTACTTGATAAACTATCATCACCAAAAGAACTTGTTTCAATTCTTTTAAAAGAACCGAAAGTTAAAGAAGTTATAAATAAAGAAATTAAAGAGATTCTTTTAGATGTAATTAATAATAATGATCTAACTAAAACAACCGCTAAGATAATTTATGAAGTTACAAATGCAAATGGTTTCGCTCTTGATCAAAAGTTTTTACCTGTTCTTAATTCTGTTTATCCAAGTGCTTTAAGTGTACTTAAGTCATTAAATAAATTAAATCCTTTAATTGAACAAGTTATTGAACTTGTTACAACTTCTGATGATATAAATTCATTATTATCAAAACTACCGCAATTAATATCATTATTTGACTTTAGCGATCTTGATTTATATAAACTTTTATTAAATACCCCTTTATTTACTACAAATAAAGAATTATTAAAAGAGTTGATTAATAAAGTTTTTGCTAAATTTAAAGATCAATATGCTTCAGCAGCACTTGACAAAATGCTCCCAGAGAGTGTTTTAGGACTTAATAAGACAGAATCAAAGACTTTGTTTGATAAGATAATCAAAAACACTGCGTTTAACTCTATATTTACCAATTTTACAGCATTTATCATAGATCACTCTCAAGAGTTTGTTAATGCAAATAGTTGAATAGACATAATTAATATATTTTTAAAGGACTCTAACTTTATAAGTTCAAACAAAGAATCGATTACCAACATTATTAATGAATATAAAACCGACGCTACATTGAAGAAGTTATTAGCAAACATTATTAGTGAAAAAATAGGTAATTTATGAATCTTTGCACATACTACTAATAAAAACCAACTTATTTCTGATTTATTAGACTATTTATTATCACAATTTGATAATTTAAAAGTTGTAGAACATTTATTTAAAGCATTGGATTTATATCAAAAATCAAGAAATACTAATCCTATAAAGATACTTAATTTATTTGCAAATGAAATAGCATCCGAGTTTAGTTCAGATGTTATTTCACAAAAAGTTATTACCTTAATTAAAGGGTTGCCAGATAATTTCATTTCAAACCATAAAAACGATTTAAAGCAAATCTTTATTAATGTATATGACCATTTTAAAACAGATGAACATTTAGGTTCAAAAATTTTGAACTTACTTCCACAAGCAACCTTAGCAGAAGTTAATAAATATACATCAGAACAAATAAGTGATCAAATTATTTATTCATTTTTAAATAAAGAATCTACTAAAAATTTATTTAAAGGAATTGTTGATAACATTTTAGATAACATCCAAAATCTTAAATCAATAAACAGTATCAAAGATTTATTGAATCATGTTGTTAAATCTATTAACGGAGAACAACTAAAAACTAGTTTAACAACTTGAATCGATGAAATTTTAAATGATGATAGCTTGGTATCAAATATTAATACCATTCTATCGAATGTTATAAAATTTAACTTTGTTGAAATTTATAATAATCCACAAACTTATCAGTTTTTAAATATTTTTCTCAAAGAAGCTTATTCATGAGCAAAAGAATTAGGAATTATTGACTTAGTTGCAAATGACTTAAAAACATTCTTTGATAATTCTGAATCAGCTTTTGATCAAAGAGTAGCAACTTTAAAAACTTCATTAGCATCACAGTTGCAAACCAAAGTTATTGAAAACTTACATAATTTAGTTAAAAAACTTTATAACTCAGATGCAGTTAAAAAATATCCAGCATATACAGCAACGGTTGCTAACTATATCTTTAATAGTCTTGTTAACAACATTTTAATCTTTAAGGATATCATAAATAATGCATTAGTTTCAAATCAGATTATAGATGCATCGCAAAAATTAAGTGATGAACAATTAAATCAATTAAACCAATTACTTAAGGCTATTAATAACCTTGATAGTAATGTTTCGATTATTGATAAAATACTTGCTATACCAGTAGCTGAAATTAATAAAACAACTAATACAAATGAATTAATTAGTTTATTTACAAATAAATTATTATCAGCAATTGATTTAAATAATTATGCATTTGTAAAAGTATTGTTAAATTCAGAATTTGTGCAAAATCAGCACAATTGACTAAAACAAATTTTTAACAAATTATTAGATAAATATTGAACAGATGCTAATACACAAGCATTAGCAGAAAAAATCTCGGTTGATTCAGTAGAAACTACCCTAGGATTTACAAAGGGTGCTTTAAGAGATTTGATTAAAACTATACTTAAAGATTCAAAAACTAAAGAAATCATTAAATCACTTGGTGATAGTGCTATTGATCATATTTCATCATTAAAAGCACCTGATTCATATAACCAGTTAGTTAAAGCAATTTTTAATATTACTGGATTAAAAGATTCTATTAAAGAAAAAGTAGTAGCTTTAATCAAAGAATTTGTTTCAAAAGCATCTGTTAAAGAAAAACTAAAATCACTTGTAATATCACTTTTAAATAAGGAAGTGTTGCAACCATATTTAAAAGGGGTAAATGATAAAAATAAACTCGCTGAAAACATCATCAAGATATACGATATAGTTGATAGTCAACTTGATATAAGTGAATTGACTTTTGAAGTAATTTATGCATCGTTGCAAAACAACGGATTAAACTTTAATTTTACAAGTATTGCTAATGCGATTTTAAATGGATTTAAAGCTCGTTTAAACAAGGATAATAAGCAAGAAGAAAATATTATTAAGTTATTAAAAGCAGTAATTAAATCTGGATTATTTACTGAAAATAAAACCGATATTATCACTATTATAACTAATATAATTACAAAATTAGGTGATGGAAGTTTTGTTGATGAATTGATAAATAATTTACCGACTGCTACAAAAACACAGATTCAAAACTTTATCGGATTAAGTCAACTTTCAAATGTTGCTAAAGCAATGTTGAAGAACATTCATTTTCACAATTTAATTAATGCAACATTTAGTAAATTAATTGAACATATTAACGAATTTGAAAATGTTACTTCATATAATGATTTATTTAAAAAATTATTAACAGTTATAGATATAAATTCTATAAAAGTTGATTTAAAAGCATTTATTGATGATTTATTACAAAATTCTGATATCAATAATTCTCTTTATGAACTCATTAAGAATTTACTTGTTCAAAATGGTGTAAATGTAACAGAAAATGAAGTATTTATTCGTGCTTTTGTAAGTAATATCAAAGATGTTGTGCGTCACATTGGTTTAATTGATCCGATTATCGAAGAAGTATTTGAAACCTTGCAACAAGCTGCTTCAAGTACTGATGATGTATTAGTAAAAATTGCTCAAATACCTAATCAAATATCACAAATTATTACTGAAAAAGTATTTAAAAATCCTAAGCAATATGTAGATTCACTACTTGCTACAAACGTTATTGCCACACATAAAGAATCCTTTATTAAGGTTGTTACACAACTGTTAATTCATTTAAAAAATAATGGATATTTTGATAAATTTATCAATTCTGCAATCGATTCAATTAATAACAAACAAATACTATCGATTATTTCAAAAGATGATATTAAACAACTTGTAAAAGTGGTATTAAACGATACATTATCAACTCAAGCAATACAGACATTTGTACCTGAATTGATTAAAAATACCGATTGAATAACATATTTAAACAACCCTTTTGCTTTAATTAAGAATTTACTACAAAATACCAATATAGCAAATTTTGTTAAAACAAGTTTTGCAAATGGAATTCAAAATATATTAACCAACACAACGGTTTCAAATATATTAGCAAGTGTTTTAGATAAATGAATAACTCAATTAGGCTTAAATCTTGCTGGTATTAATAAGATTTCATTAATTCATGATTTAATTTCTTCAATAATTCCATTTTTACAAAAAATTAATGTATATCAACCCTTAATTAACTTATTAACTGATACATTTGCATCAACGGATTCATTTGCAGCATATGCAGCAAAATTAAAAGTTGAAATACCAAAAGTGTTTGTATTTAATGATAATGTTTTAATTGCGGCATTACAAACATTCGAAAATATTAAAAATCATAAAAATACAGTAGTACAAATTGGTGTTGCTTTATATAACTCAATAAGTGAAAATGATGCATTTGTCGATCAAATGTTTGCTTATATTTTCAAGAACCCAAATTCATATACAAGCAATGGCATTGATGTAGAGTTACTTAAAAAAGTAATTAAAAGTTTGTTAAAAAATAATGAAATTAAATCAAGAATAGCAACTTTATTAGATAATGTTATAAGTAGATATGATGTTATTAAAAACTCACATAATCTTTCTGAATTAATTAAAAATATATTCAATAATGATGATTTTAAAAATTCATTAAAAACTATTGGTAAGAAATTAATATCTCTATTTTATAAAAATGATGATATCAAGAACTTTATTGCTAAATTTGCTATTCATAAACTTGAACACTCAGACTTTGCCGCATTATTAATTAATGTATCACATAAAGAAGACTTAGTAAAAGCTTTATTAGGTGCAATTAAAGAAGTTAATCATTATGTTCCTGTTACAGATTTATTAATTGATTCATCAGTTGATGAAGTAGCAAGAAATGGACTTAATTTTGATTTTAATAGTGTATTAAATAAATTAATAGAAAGTTTCAAGTTATTTGTTTCATCACAGGATTATGAAGCAAAAATCATTGATTTACTTAACGATGTAGTTCGAGAAAATGGTATTCAACAAAACAAAAATGATTTTATTATTTTAGTTGAAAATATAGTTAAATTAGCAATACAAAAAGTTGATTTTGGTGGATTTATTTGAAACGCTTTTGATGCAAAAACTCAAGCATTTATTACAAATGGATTTTTATCACAAAACGAATTTACTAATTTAATTAATTCTGCTTTAAAAGTAGATACATTAAAAACATTAATTACAAATATTGCTAAATACTACATAAATAATGTAAATACATTTGCTTATTCAAACACTTTTTTCGATGTGTTTAAAAAATATATTTCAGTAGCAGCAAATGAAAGTGAGTTTAAAAATTCAATTAAAAAACTTGCTTTAGATGGTCTATCATCAGCTGCAACTAAAACAGCAATTAAATCCATTATAGAAAAAGCAGTATCATTTTTAAATGTTAAGAAATCAACTAATATTAATTACTTTATCGAAGCATTCGCAAATGATTTTGGCAATATGTTTAATCGAATTGGTGTATTTGATAACCTTGCTGATTCAATGGTACAAACCATTAAACAGGTTAATGATTTTAATGGATTTAAATCTAAGTTTATCGCTAATGCATTACAAACGATAAAAGTTACTGATTTTCCATTTATTAAAAAAGTTATTAACGATCATGTTATTACACAGCATAAAGTTGGTGCTAAGGAGTTATTGGTAAATTTAGTATCAAACCTGTTAGATGATAAGACTAAAATAACTAAAGTAATTCACGATCTTAACCTTTCAAAGGTTTTAGTTGAAAACGGAGTTTTTAATGATCCAAGTGTAATTAATGACACAATTATTTTAGCTTTACAAAACAAAAATATCCGTGATATTATTAATATGGTTATAGGTGATTTTATTGATCGTGGAAATGATTATCAAATTGCTGATGATTGATTTGGAGCGATAAATATCTTATTTAAATCACCTAATTCAAAAGATTTTAAATCTAAATTTACTACATGAGTTAAAGAAACATTGTCTAACCCTGATCCAAGAATTGCTAAAGGACTTGCACAAGTGATGATTGCCAAACTTCGTAATGTAGGATTTAATCTTACTGAAAACAAGCATCTAACTTTATACCAAAATGTTATAAGTAACCTTATGAAAGCATTAGTAAAACGTCCTGAATTACCTATAATAGTTAATAACATATATGAAAACATTAAAAAAATACAATTAAGTAAAAATAAAGATAATTTTGCTTATATAAAACGTGCTTTTTTAGATGGTGCTTTATACATGATATTAACTAATGATCATAAAAACATTGATATAGGTAAAATGGGCAGTCAAGCTAATCTAATTGCATTTATTGCAGATGCAATTGGTGATGAAAATTATCTCCGTTTTTTAAATTCTTTATTTGAAACTAGTGATATGAACAAAAGAGGCGGGATTTATCATTTTATTGATACGTTAATACTTAAAAAGAAACCTGTAAGTAATTCGAATGCATCGGGTTCATCGAATAAACCAAGCTCCCTGAATGCTAAAAAAGAAGTGCCAGCACCATATGGAGTAGTATATGGTGGAATAACAGAGATATTCAGGAACGGAGATAAAGTTTCGGATTTACTAGGTTCAATTTTTGCACCTATATATCGTCAAATGATTGTAAAACTAAGCAAAAATCAATATAAAATAGGTAAAGACTTTTATAAAAATGATGAATTCAGACTATTATTTAGACTTTCAGCATTTATCTTATGATTTATCCATACGGGAGCAGGTGTAACAGGTCAACCTTTCTGAAATGTTGCAGGTTTAGATGTTGAAGGTTACTTTATGGGTGGTTTATGGTCAGGTTTTGAAAAAGCAATTAATGATCCTAGACATAAAGATATTTTTAATAAACTTACAACAGATAAAAAGGTTGCAATGGGAATGGCTAGAGGTGGTGGATTTAATAAAGAATTCGTGTTAGGAAATAGGTCATATAGCACAAACATACGAAATTATTGAAATGATCAATTATTAGCCTATATTTACTATGATTCTCCTACCCAAAGAGATCGTCATACTGGTAAATTGATGCGACAAGTTTTAGAAGAATCGATTGCTCGTGGTTCGCTAAAAAGATAAGAATACTATATAAAAATACTAGCTATGACTAGTATTTTTATATACTTATGAAGGGATAATGGTGGTAAAAAGATTAACAACTATTTATGCTAATTTTTCTTCCCTTGTTTATTGCGCAAGGTAATAAGGAAAGTTTTTAATATTTTCCAATAAATAGGGATATTTGATAAAATAAAGTAATAAGGAAATATATTTATGGATTGAGATTCTTTTATATTTATTATGGTAATTATTTTTAGTTTTATTTTTTCTGCTGTACCAAGTACTTGACTATGTATTGTAAGTTTTATAAGGTTTAATATGACTAATTTTGTAACTAATAAAATTACTATACTGTCTAGATTAGAATCTGCAAAAAACACTAATATTTTATTTAAAGAAGGTGCAAAAATATTTCTTAAAAAAAGTAAAACACATCAAAAAATTGGTATTGGTATTCTAACATCATTAATTTTTGCTATATTAATATTAGAAATATCTCTACAAATTGCAATAAAATATAATATATTTGAAATGAAAGATTCTGAAATTATAAATTTGAATTATATAAGGATGATAGATATTATATATGTAATATATTTTATTGTTACTTTTAAGTTTTTGAAATTATATACCAAGGCACTCAGAAAATCTAAAGTAATAATAGAAAATTTAATAGAAAAATTTGAATTTCATCAAGATGAGTACTTTTTAAATGGAATTACTGAAACCAACTATTTTAAAAATAAACCTATTTATCATATTGATTATGAAAGTGAGAAGAAGGTTTTGCTAAATTATGAATATTTAATAGGCTATTCAAGTAAAAAACAAGAAATAATTGCTATGAATTATTTTTTTGCTTGAGGTTATCATTTTAAAGAAGTTCATAATGGGAACCTTATATATATAGATTTATATAAACAATTTTTATATTTAAAAAATGAATGAATAAATAAAAAAGGGTTATATATAAAGTAGGACAAAAAGATTAACAATTAATTCTGTTAATCTTTTTGTTTTATTA
>NZ_JBTHHJ010000006.1:0-53483 GCF_054353855.1 Mycoplasma sp. 4423 | reverse complement strand
AAAAATCTCCCATCTTTTCACTTCCCTAGACTCTTACCTTTCACTTCATCAGCGTAAGTTAACTATGCTCAAGAATCTTAAGAAAAAATTGTTAGAAAAAATGTTTGTTTAATTCACCAAACACAAAATAATTAAGTATTTAATTTATATCATAATATAGTAATATAATCATTTACTTAAATGTTAAATTGTTATAAAATATCCTAATTAAGAGGTTAAAATGAAAAAGAAAAAATTTTATTTAAGTATTTTAAAAGGAACAGTTTTTGTTTTACCAATTACAACCATTGCAGCATCTGGTTGTGATTTATTAAATTCAGAAAAACAAGATAAGCAAGAAACTGGTGTTATTCCTATTAAGGGTAATCCCAAACCCTTACCTGTTAATCCATCTCCGCTTCCTGCTCCATCTCCAATTGAAAATCCTTCTCATCCCAATCAACCTGTTGAACCTATTGGAACTATTAAACCACCAAAGCAAAATGTTTCAACACCAACAGAACCAGTAGAACCCCAAAAACCTATCGATACAAAACCTGATGATGGCGAAAAACAACCCCCTATAAAATCAGGCGGTGAAAATAAACAAAGTCCTTCTGATAACCAACAAACACAGCCTGAAAATCCGGACCCTGTTCCAAAACAAGAACAAAAGCAAAAACCGGAGCAACCTAAATCAAAAACTGATAACGAAACAAGTGGTGGGATGCAAAATCCAACACCTTTACAAAAAAAAGATTTTCTTTTTGGTAACATCCTTAAAATTCAACCTAATGAAGTTTATTGAGCAAACGGACTTAGTCAAGAACAAAAGGATGCTGCATTAAATGCTTATAATAAACCTTCGGTTTCTAATATTGAAGATATTAAAGAAAAAACAGATAATACAGGAAGAAAATATTTAGAATACCAAGATCCTTTTACTAATGTTTTATTTAGAGATTATGCATATCCAATCGAAGGTACAAAAGATTTTAGATACCTTCTCGGAAAGCACGGATTGATTGCTTTAGCACAAGAATTTAAACGTAAAGTTCCTTTTGGCCCAGAAGTATATGATTTGCAGGCTATAAATATTGATGATTTTAATGTAATCAATGCACAGGCAAACGGATTATACATTCCAAATATTAAAAATATTTTTATTAACGGTAGTAATTATGCTGAAAAGGGATTTAATGAATATGAAATAATTGGTGGTCTAATGCCAACTATTTTCCATGAATATATGCACCATTGATCAGATTCATATTCTGAGGCAACCTTACCTAGCACACCAACTGCTTTAATAGATCAAAGAATTAGAGAAAACACTAAGTTTGCTACTATTATTTACTATAATCCAGGTTTAAATATTGAAGAAAATGACAACAGTCACTCACATGGACTAAAACAATATTGAAATTCTTATTTTGCTAATAATTTCTATAAACTATTAAATTATGATGTTGATGAAATCGGATATATTTCTGATGAAGATGCTGTGATATTTAACAGATTTAATGATGGAACATTTATGGATAATTTAGATAATTTCCTATTTAGACGTCTTTCTCCTCGAGACATCTGAGAAATAGCAAATGATGAAAATGCACCAAGAAGAATACAAAGATTTCGAGGTGTTGATAATTTTTACTACTCACCATCCTTAGCTTTTAAACTTGATTATGGAAGATTAAAATATAATTATTCATTAACCGAGTTGGTTCCTCGAGAATACTCTAAATATGCTTTTGAATCATATTTTTCAATCAATGCACCAAATCAAGCCGCATATAATGACACACAACAAAAAGCAACAATTAACTGATTCGGTGTTCATTATTTTAAAAACGATGGAAACGGAAATATTTCAAAATACTTCAGTCCTTCTGCGATAGCTGAAGATTGATCAAAAGTATATATGAACAACTTTGATAGCAGTTATCGCCAAGGAACTTTCTTGAATGGATATCGAACTTTAGATGGACAAAATGACACTAGAGTAGTAAATGCGACTATGACACCTAACTCTGTATTTGATATACGACCATATATTTTTGAAAGAGATTATCCGGTAGGTTATGACATTTTAGGTCAACCAGTTTATGAAAAAAGACTCTACCATTTACCTGAAAGAAAAACAATCAACCGTTCTCAAAAGTTTTATGATTTATTTTTAGCGACTATGGGATACGGAAAATCAATTAATCAGATGTTTTATCAAAACCAATGGGGTTGAAATAATAAGCAAGTTTATGTCGATGAGACTAAAGCAAACCAAATCAAATTCTCAGGTTTTCTTCCGACTAAAAAATACACAGGTTTAGTTTTAAAAGATCCTAGCTCTACAAACTATACCAAAGCTTATTTCAACTATTATGATACATTTTCTTTCTTTGGACATAAAACTCTTGATACAGGTGCAACAGTAGTTAAAAACGGGTATATAACCGATGATCGCAAGGAACAAATTGCTAATCGTATTTATCCTGGACACAGTAATGATACATCGATGCCAGAATTAAACAGAGCATATTACAGTTATATTACTAAGGATTTTGTTAGTGTAAAACCTGATCAACAAGTATTTTTATGAGAAGACAAAAACAATGATGGACAAGTACAATCTGATGAACTTAATACTTCTGATATTAGTTTACCAAAAAACAGATGAGTTACATCTGGTCGTGCCTGAAATACTAGTCAACCAGCATTTAAAAAGTTTAAGTTATCACAAAATGCAGATGGAAAGGTTTATATTAGATTAGCCTAATGCAGTGAGATTTCAACGAATTAAAGGTGGGTTCAATCGTCAATGTCCAAGCATATAAACACGATGGATTTTTATACCGTCAGTGATCTAATACCAAGGTGATTTTTCATAATAAAAGACATATTGTGCTTTCGTTAAAAGGAACTAAGGTTACTGAATCACAAAGTAATGGTAAAGGATGAAAATACAAAGATGATGCTATTTGATTTATACCTAAAAATTCATTATACAATACTATTGTTTTATTAAAGAAGGGATTGGGTAATTCTTTTTATACTAATTTAGCATCATATCCTATCTATGAAGAAGATACAATTAAATTTATTGATTATGATTTAGATCTAAAAAGTTATCCGAACAAAGATTTACAAATAGTTGATAAAGAAGAATTTAAAACCAATTCTGCTAAGTTTAAATATCCCAAAGAGCTAAAAGAAATGATTTATAAGGAAATAACTGAAGTTGTTAATTTATATAACAACGATAAATACTTCTTTAATGATGAAATAATTCTTTATTATCTTGAAATTATGTTAAAAGATAAATTAATCGATCAAAAAACTTATATGAGTTTTTATAAAATGTATCATAAAAATTATCAAGAAGAAACTCAGATGCTAAAACAACTTAGCAACTACAGTGTAAAAAGATTATACAAAAAGCAAGTATAACTTGCTTTTATTTTACTTTCAGCATCAACAATAACTCGGTATAAATAGAATTCATTTTGGTAACTGAAACTGCTTCGTTTTTTATCAACATCCTTTTGTTTTTATACTGCAATAAATTTATATCTTCACTATTTAAAAGTTGTTTTGGTTTCTTTTTTTTAAATTTCTTTATGTAATTTTTATAAAACTAAATAAGTAAAAAATAAATATTTTACTCAAAAAAACTAATTACGCTCAATAATTTGTTTTGTGTCTAAATTAATTATTGTGCTGGGTTTTCCGCTTCCTACTCCAAAATCATAAACATTTTTTATCATTGGAAATACTTTTTGAGCATCTTTTATATTTATCGGTTTGTGTCCAGAAATATTGGCACTTGATACATACATTGGTCCATTTTTAATAAGAAAATTAATTAATTGATTATTATTTGGAATTCTGAAACCTTGGTTATTTACAATTATAGTAGTTGCTCCGGGTCACTTTTGTTTTGCTATATCATCTGCTTGTTTATTTCACTGTTTAAACTTTCTTACTTGTTCAATGTTACCAATTAAGATTATAACTTTTTTGTCTGTTTTTCTTTGCTTAAGTCTATATATTTGCTCTAAAATATCATCTCGAACGGGTCCACCGAGCCCAACTACTGTATCTGTTGAACATATAAACATTTCATCATAAACTGAATTCATATCACATTCCTTAAATATATTTTACTACGAAAGAACAAGGATATCCTTGTTCTATTTATTTAAATATAAATTCTATATTTGGTTCACCTTTAGAATCAAAAGTAAGTTTTTGATTACCTAAATCAACTAAATATGATTTAGATAATAATTTTATTAAAGATGTTTTAGTTAATGAGCCAGATATTATTTTTATAACCTCTGTTGTAGGATCGTAATACTTTTTCATATCCTTAACTCATATTCAAGTATCGTTTAAATTATTCTGGATTAAATCCTCAAATTTTTTAAATCTTCTTTGCTGAGTTTTTGTTATTGTATGTGGTTTTTTAAATGTCTCAAGAATATTTTTGCTAAAAAAGTATTGTGATTTATAAGGTTTTAATTTTATAACTGATTCAGTTATTTCCTTGTGTAATTTTATTGATTCAGTCAATTTACTTATTTTACTTTCTTTTTGTTTTATATCTATTATTATTTTATTATTAGATATATCTATTTTTTCAACACTATTATTAATAACTGAATATAATTTGTCATTAAAAACATATCAATCTAAATTGCTATCATATGAAAAATCATATCAAGGTTCGGTTGATTTAGTGCGAGGTTTATAATCAGGTGAATAACTGACATCTAATTCATCTAATTCTCGTACAAATAAAAGATTAATTAATAATTTATTTGTACTTTTTATAGGTAGTATTTCCACTACCATGTTATTCTTATTGTTATAAAATATTTTATTCTTATCTGAAAATATATTTTTTATCTTGTCATAGGTTCAATTGAAATTATATGAATCTTTTATTTTAATAAATGGTAATTTTTTATTCGAATCCTTCGTAATAACTTTATAAAATGCATTTTCTTTGTCAATAATTTTGTCTAAATCAAGATTATCATCTGTGAATATAAAATTATTTATTAACAATTCTTTTTTTAGTGAATCTATATATAAATCATTTTTTCTTTCATATTCTGTTTCTTTCTCTTCTTGAATAGTTTCATACTTACTACATGCAACAGATGTGGGTAAGATGCTAATTGCCAATAAACTAGATAAAATTTTTATTTTTTTGTCTAACATACTATGTCTTTAATTTACTTCTTGATTCATATATTGCGTTTCTATCAGTTAAGATATAATACATATATTTAGTTTGTAAAAATATGTCTCTAAAATTTTTTCTTAGTTTTATTTGCAGTGTTGCTTCATAGGGTCAATCTTTATAATATTGTTTAGAAAGCATTATTCGATTTGTTGCAGAACCATAATCATCAGAAAAGGATTTATAATTAGATTTCATTGTAGAAACATGATACTGTTTATATATTCATTCAGGAGTAGCATATATTTCACTTTTTATATGTACATCAAATATATTTACATATTTTTGAATGGTTTGTTTTGAAAGTTTTTCCCACTCACGATATCATAGTTGAAATAAATCTGAATAACTAGAATAAACAGCAAGAAAATTATCACTTCCAGAAATTAATGTTTTATAATTAATTTCTTTATCATTTGAGTAAAGATCTCGTATGCTCTGCTTATGAACATTATCTGCAAAAAATTTCATTCTCTCTCAATTAAAAAAACCTGCACCAATATTGTCTGGTAAGTCAAATATATGATCTCCATATTTTCTTAAATCAAAACTTGCCATTAAAATTGCTTTTAACTCCGGAACATCAAATTCTGAATCTGGTCTTTTTATTGTTTCAAGTAAAGCAGAAGCTGCTAGAATAACTGGAGTGGAATTACTTGTCCCACTTCATCTAGTTACATCTGGATCATCAAGGGTTGTATCTGTGTTATATCAATTATCATTTAATAAAAGCGATTGATCTGAAAACTCTGTTGGTCCTAAACCTAATGGTGAATCTTCAAAGTTCTTTATTTTTATTTGCGAATAATCTTTTATCTTATCTGTATAAAAATCATATGCTCCTATTATAAATGTATTTTTGCTTCTTTGAATTTGACTGGGTTTTTTTCAAAATTCATTATTTATATCCAATAGTTCATTAAATTTTATTAACAAATTTTTTATTTCACTGTCTATCTCATTTTCATTTATATAATCAGATAATGTTTCCTTAAATATTTTAACTTTTTCTATTATTCCAGTACCAAAATTACCAGCAGAAATAAAAAATTTCATATTATTATCAAAAGCATATTTGTCTAGCAAAGCAGCTTCTTCTGAATAATCTTTATTTATAATCTTTTTTAATTGTCATATAATATCATTAATTTTTGATGTATTCTTTTCTTTTATAAAATCTTCCAATTCTTCTTTATTCAAATAATCTAAAACATTATCAGAATAACTCATATTAATGTATTTAACCCCGTTTTTTCGAAAGAATTCTAGGTTTTCAGTCAATATATCTAAATTACTTGCTGCATAATTTCTTTTAAAGCTTGTTGAATAAATTTCTGCATTCTTAAGTAAACCACCATCACCAGCAATTATTGATGCTATATTTGTTGCATGTTCGTTTTCTTTTCAATAATTCAGGAATGTAGATTTGTTGTTTTTAAATTTAAATATTTTCTCGTCTGTTAATCTTGAATCATATATAACCCTGTCGCTATTAACTAAATTTTGATCATTTGCATATTTGATAATGTTATAATTATCTAATGGTAGCTGCTCATCAATGTTATTGGTTGTCTTACCGTTAAATTTCATCATTCTAAAATCTACTAAACCCCTATCAATTATTCCGATTTTTATCTTTTTGTCTGTCCTCTCATATATTCCTAATTTATCCCATAAAGTCTTAAAAATTGTGTCATACTTCTTAATATTTCTTGGTTGATTATTAAATATAGCAGACATTGTCAATGGAATAAATGTAATACCAATTAAAGCAATTACTTGTTTTATTATTTTTCTGACTTTCATAATAACTCCTAATAAAATTATACTCTTTTATATGAAATTATTTACAATTATTATATTCAATCAATTTCGACTAATAAATTTACTATAAAAATACCTATATTTTTATCTTTTGTATATATAATTTATATATGCCAGAATACCCAGAAGTCACAGTTGTACAAAAATCTTTAAACAAACACATCAAAAATCAAAAAATAACTAAGGTTGAAGTAAAAATTACCAAACTGATTAAAAACACTGATACACAAAATTTTATTAACTTTTTAGTTAATAAAACAATTATCAATGTAGAAAATTTTGGTAAATTTTTGGTATTAAATTTCGATGATAAAAGTCGACTAATTTCGCATCTGAGAATGTCTGGTAAATATTTTATTAGAGAATTAAATGACCCACTTTTATATGCTTATAAACATGATTGTATATACTTTCGGTTAGAAAATAAAGTCTTAGTTTATAATGATTCTCGGATGTTTGGTTCCTTTGAGATAATTGAAAATACAGACAAAAGAAGTTTATATCAAATTAAAAATCTTGGATTACTTCCTGCTGATACAGATGTGGATAGACTATTCGAAAAACTAAAGCACAAAAGCATTAGTATAAAAAAGGTTCTACTTGATCAATCACTTGTTCTAGGAATCGGTAATATCTATGCTGATGAATCCTTACATCGTTCTAAAATATACCCTATGACCCCTGCTAATAAAATATGTAAACAAGAACTTAAAACTTTGCTGATGAATGCTCAAATGATAATGAATGATTCGATTGTAAAAGGTGGAAGTAGTGTTCATACATATTCTTCTGTTAATGGGATAACTGGTAAGTTTCAAAATGATTTATATGTTTACGGAAGAGAAAAGAAGCAATGCTTACAATGTAAGAAAACAGATATAATAAAAGTAAAATTAGATTTTAAAGAAAACGGTAGAGGAACATCATATTGTCCTACTTGCCAAAAGGAGAAAAGTGTCTAAAAAATTAACTTTAGTTATTGATATGCTTAATGGTTTTACAAAATTTGGTCCTTTATCTAGTCCAAGAATTAATTCGATTATTCCTAATATTGCTAATGTTTTGAAACATTCTGAAAATATTTTGTTTGTCTGTGATGCTCATTCTGAAAATGATTTAGAAATGCAGCAATACCCTATACATTGTTTAAAAGGTTCTGATGAGGCAAAAGTTGTTGACGAACTCCAACCATATTTAGATTCTAAAAATGCTAATATTGTTTATAAAACTACTACAAACGGATTTTACGATGTTGATCCAAAGTTTTGGGATCTTTATGATGAATTTGAATTTGTAGGTTGCTGCACCGATATTTGTGTATTACAGTTTGTTCTTAGTTTAAAAACTTGATTCAATAAAATTGGTAGTGACAAAAAGATTTCAGTTATCTCAAGTGCTGTTGAAACATTTGATACCCCAGAGCATAATGGTGATATTATGCACAATAATGCTTTGAAACTCATGGAAAATGCAGGGATTAAAATTGAAAAATAATACATTAGATTTGCATGGTGCATACACACAAGATGCAAAACCTAAAATCCAAGAAATGATAATGGATTTAGAAGATTTAAGAGTATCAGAAGTTGAAATAATCACCGGTAAAGGTAGTGGTGCTTTGCAAACTACTTTAGAAGATTTTATTCGAAACTATAACAAAACACATAAAATAAAGTTAGTTTATAAAACTATAAATCAAGGTGGTTCATATCTTATTTATTTAGAACAACAAGATAGATTTTCATATGATGAATATCATTATTATAATGCAATTAAAAAAAGAATTTCAGATGACTTTGATAAAATGGTTTCTGAATTTAAGAAATAATCCGTTTATACTATAAACAAGGAATAAACGGATTTTAATATCAATTATTTCGTTGCAATAAAATTTTCTCATTTAACTCTTGTTTCTTTGTTTGAATTTCTTCTTTTCTTTTATTAACAATAAAAATCATTTGTTCTAAAAATAAGTCGCGCATTACTCTATCATTTCATATTTTCTTAGATAACCTAAGTGAAGGTAAAATTTCAATCGGAATTTCTTGCGAACCTTTAATTTTATGAATATCATCGTGTTTTATTAATAAGGGCGGATTTTTTTTATTAGTTAAACTTTTTAGATATTCGATATATTTATCATAGGTTAATATTTGTGCATTTAATGACTGAATTTCACGACGTATATCAAAAATTTTACCTATTAATTTATGTGCTGTAAACTTATTTTTATATAAAAATGCTAATTTCTTGCTGTCATCAAGATTATATATTCTGAGATCATTATGCATCTGGTTTTTAACTTTTGCATCTATATGATATATATTTCTTCCATCTAATAACATTGCTAAACCATATCAACAGGCAATTCTACCATCTTCGGTATTTTGTTTTATCATAGATAAAACAGGGTGTTTTATAGTTTTTGCAATGTTTTTAATGTTTTCAAAATACTTAGAAGTAGAAAATATTGAATCTGGGACTACATTATCAAGCTTAACCTGAATAGTTGAAAACTTTTTAACAGATATTTTAAAAAGTTTCTCCATAATTCAATTTTCTGGTCCAGCTCCTCAACCATAAAATACACAATTTGATGCAACAGGGATAAATTCTTTATCACCAATCAATGTTTGTATATCTTTTGTTATTTTCTCTCTAAGTTGAATTAGTGCTTTTTCATATGTGATATTTTTAAAACGGATAATTCCAAATCTGTTTTTGTAACTACCACCCTTAAAAGTTCCGATAGAATAACAATAAGGTAAATCTTTATGGTAATTTACACTATCTTTAAGTTTGCTCTTGTGAATATTTAAATAATTAACTGTAACTGCTTCAAAATCAATAAAAAAGGTTTGTTTTTCCATATTACTCCTTTATTTTTAAAATTTCTATTTTTGATTTTATAAGCTCTTCTTCTAGTTCTGCAATTCTATTCAACTCATTTTCTAAAGACTGTGCTTGTGCTAAGATCGGTTTAGTTACTGGATCTTTTGGAGCGAAAAGTTCACAGGTTTCATTAGCTGCAATAACTGAAATATCATGTGTGTTTATTTCTTTTGCTATATTTATTATTTCATTTTTATCATAGGTTAAAAGTGGCCTTAAAACAGGTAAATTTGTAACACTTCCAATTGTATACATTGATTCTAGAGTTTGTGAAGCTACCTGTCCCAAGTTTTCACCATTAGAAATACCTAAATACTCATATTTTTGTGTTAACTTATCTGCAATACGGTAAAAACTGCGTCGCATTAGATTGATTTTGTATGCAGGTTTTGACACAAATGAAATATAGTTCATCAGATGTGAATAATCTGCCTGAATCAAATGTGAACTTATTTGATATTTATTTAAAACTTTAACAAGTGATATTATTTTATTAACAGTTTTTTTATCAGTTTGTGGTGGAGTTAAAAAAGTAAGAAAATCAACTTTAACTCCTCGCTTCATCATCAAATATGCAGCAACAGGAGAATCAAATCCACCAGAAATTAAGTGCAAGACTTTACCAGATATCCCTACTGGTAATCCTCCTAATCCTTTAATATATTCAGAAAAGACATATGTATATTTATTGCGAACTTCTAGATAAATTATTTGATTCGGATGATGCACATCTACTTTAGTTTTTGTTTTACTTAAAATAAATCCACCTAATAAGTTATTTAATTGTGCTGAATTATATTCAAATTTCTTATTATTCCTTCTTGCTTCAATTTTAAAGGTTTTAGAATCAGGTTTTAATAACTTTAATGATGCTTCTTTAAATGCTTCTAACGAATTTTCTACTACCAAAACAGGAGAATACGAACTAATACCAAATACATAATTTAGTTTCTTTATATTTTTCTCACTATAAGGTAGATACATTCGATCAAATTCTACTTCAGGTTTTATACCAACTATATGTGTGATGTTATTTGAAAGTTGATTGATAAATAACTTGCGATTACCTTTCTTTAAAACTAACTCTCCGTACCGAATTAAAATTTTATTATACATATATCTCCTAACTTGTTTTTATGTAGTTTTTCAGTTTAAAATAAGAAATTTTATACTCATTTTTTTCTATATTAATTTTAAGGTTAAATAATTGGTTTTTTGATTCATTTTTTTTATTTTCAAATCTTGGATTTTCCATAATATATATCGATAAAGCATCATACATTTTTTTATATTCCAAATTTTCTGAAAGAACTTTTATTAAATTTATTATAGAACTAATTCAGTTGTTTCATCTTTGCTTTTCATCAGTATAAATAAGTTTAAATTTATTTTTGTTAAAATGTTCAAACTCTTGCCTTATATGTTCCTTCTTGATTTCAATACTTTTTGTTTTGGGTAAATTTTCGTTAGATATTAAAGAGTAATAAATATTCTGAATTCGTATAATTTCTTTATTATATCCATATATTTTTGCTTCTCTTTGATTTTGTTTTTGTCTGTAAATATTTATCTGTATTTGTTCAAATTTTTTTAAAACTTCTGATGTTTTCTCTAATAAGTCATCTGCACTCTTGCTATCTTTATAAAGGTTTTCAACAGATGTTTTTAAATTTGAAAAATCATCTTTATTACTTTTACCACTTAAATTAAGCGACAAAAGTTTTTGATTAATATTTTCTAAAAGGTTTTGAATTTTTTCTTTATTATCAAGTAAATATGACTTAATCCAATTTCTCTTATTTGTCTCTATTTCATGAATAAACATTACTTTATAAATCTTTTTTACTTTATCGATTGTTACTAATGTATCTTGTTTTTTTCACTCTTCTGTTTGTTTTTTTCAACTTTTACTTAATTTAGTATAAAAATCAACATCTTGTTTTTGGTTTATTTTGCTATTAATAAGAGATGATAAATGTGCATATAAAGCAAAATCTAATTTTTCAGAAGCATAAAAAAACTCTATAAGTTTGTTTCCATATTGTCTTAAATTATCAAAAACACTTCTTAATTCTTCAAAATTACCAAATCTTTTTTGTTTATCAGCTTTAGTCACAGTTGTTCTTATATCTTCTATTTTCTTTTGAATATACGGATGAAACTGGATTCCATTATATTTTGTGTTGTTTAATGAAATAATTAAATCATCAGTTACATCTAAAAAAACTGCTACATTTTGCTCAATATCATTTCATTTAGTCGTAAATGGCTGCGATTTTTTATCAAATAACATTTGTTTTTTTAGATATAACTTATATTTTTTTCTTAATTTAAGAAAAAAACCATATGTTTTAATAAGCTTTCGATGTTCATTTTGAATATTATATAGACTTTGTTGTTCTTTAAATTCCGAACTTATTGTTTTCAATGTTTTTTGAATTTCGGTTAAATCAGAATAAATACTTATATATTCATAAACATTATTTTGTAAAGTGTTTACTTTTTTTAAATTATTAATATTGTCATTTTGATATGATGATATTTTATAATCCATATTTTGGGCGTTTTTTTGCATCAAAATAAAAAAAACAGACCTTAAAAAAAGGACAAATAAAAATGTTATTAAAGTAATTAAAATTGATATTACAATTCAAAAAACTATATGCATTTTACTCCTATATATATTATAAAGAAATAATTATATTTGGAGTATTATTTTAAAATTAAGTTCACGGTTGCCGGTATCCCTACTTCGTATGCTACTTTTTCAAATTGATTAATATTATATTGGTTTGCTTTTCCAGGATATAATAATTTTTGATAAACTGCATCGGTAGATTTTTGAATTCTTTTGGTAACAAGATATAAAAATTCAGGTGACACAACAACTTTATTATTTTTATAAATTAGTTTGATAATAAAATGTCCAAAGAATAAATTAATTTCTTTGATACCATCCTTTACATTTGTAATTGCTCTAGAAAAATTGTTATAACCAATACCAAAAATTCTAGGAAATCTTGTATGTGTATGTGGTGCTAAATTCGCTTCATTTAACTTAGATAAACCTATATTATGTAAATAATATGCAGAGTGTCCATATTCGCTTGTTTGTGGTAACAAATATCATTTTAAGAACTTAAAACTAAATTTATCTAAATTACTTAAAAAACTCATTCAGTTGTTTGATAATAATTCACTTAATTTTGATTCATTATTTTGCACTTGTAAAAATTGATTTTTAAATTCGTTTCAGTTTAATTGTTCATCTTGTTTAGGATTTTTGATATTAAAATATTCTGCAACCTTTAAAATATTTGCATTTTCTTTGTTTATATTTAAGTCTTCTTGATTGCTATTTTGATTGCAACTTATTGCTGTTATCGGAATAATTTGTAAAGTAAGTGCTGTAAAAATTTTTTTCATCGCTCTCCTATATTACTATTTAGTAATATTATATTACAAATTATTTTTTGGTAAAATATTACAATCAAATACTTGAAATATTACTATAAAAAGTAGTAGAATAAAGATATAAAGGAGTTTTTATGAAAAAGAAAATGAAATTTTTTTCTTCTATTTTACTTGCTTCATCTTTTTCAATCGCAGTTGCTTGTTCTAATCAAACTACAACTGAAAACACTAAAGTATTAGATATAAGTTATTCAAATTTATCTTCTGATTCAGTTAAAATTAATATTAAGTTTAATCATTTATCAAAAAATCTTGATTTAACTAAATTTAAATTAACTTTGAATGATATAACAAATGTTTCTTTTAAAAACAATGTAACTTTAAATACCATTAGTGTGCAATTAAATCATTTGAAAAGTAATTTTTCTTATCAAATTACCGATATATCTATAAATAATATATCTTATATTAATGGTATAAATAAGTCACAATTAAGTTTTAAAACACTTAATACAAACAATAATGATCAAACTCCATCTGATAAAAATCCAAGTGATGGTAAACCTAAAGAATCAAAAACTGATGCTAACATCGTCAATATAAGTCATCTGAATATTACAAAAAATTCTGTAGATATTGCTGTTAAATTATCAAATGTTCCTATTATTGAAGTTAATAAGTTAGATGTATCCATAAATCCATCTGATGGAGCATCATTTAGCAAACAAATAGATAGCAGCGATCCAAATTCGGTTATCGTGCATATCAGTGGATTGAATCAAAACACCCAATATACCATTTCAGATATAAAATATGATAATGTCTCAATAAAATCAACTTATAATAATAGTAATGATTTTACTTTCAAAACCCTTGAACCAGAGCAACATAACTCTAACCAAAATCCACAAAAAGAAAATGAACCCACAATATCTATTAATAACATTTCGACACAAAATATAACTTCGACATCTGCAACCTTAAAAATTAAATTAAATAATATTTCAGATTTTAATATAAATAAATTATCTATTTCGTTAAATCCTTCTGATAATTTTAGAATCTCTAAACAACTTGATACTAATAATTTAGATACTGCTATTGTTAGTTTAAGTGGTTTAAGTTCAGATACAAATTACAAAATCACAGAAATTCAATATGACAATACATCACTTAAAGTTGCTGATGGTTCATTAAACCTTAGTTTTAAAACTTTAGTTGATTCAAGTAAAACAAATAACAGCGGACAAAATAACAAGGATAATAATGAAAATAAACCTGTAAATAAACCAAGTGAACCAGACAATTCACAAAGTTCACAAAATCCTGGTTATACCCTTTCTGCTGGACAAGAAGAAGCAGAAGCATCAAAAGATACAACTCCACAAATTCAAGCGCAAATTAGCGATTATGGAAATGCATTTGATTTACAAAATGCAGATGCTATCCAAAGTAGTGAGTTAAATATTCATAATTCTACTAACTTTTCTGAATTAGAACAAAGCAGTTTAAATAGCAAAGATAACTGAAGTACATATTTTAACTATCTAGCTTCACCAACTGCTAAAAGTACATCTAATGATGCCGAATCAACATTACATATTGATTCGGCAAAAACAACCGATATTTCAAGTATTTCCGAAAATAATTCAACCATTACAATAACTTTTAATGATGCAAGCATCACTACTGCAAAAGTTTTAGTTAAAAGTTTTGACCAACACAATAAATGGAGTAAATATATTGATTTAACCAAAAATTCAGGTAATTGAACTTTTCAAAGTAATTTATTAAGCAATTATCAAAATTAATATGTTATTACCGAAGCAACCTTTAATAATTCTTATAAAGTTCCTTTTAGTTTACAAAAAAAATATAAATTTAGTTTATCAGAAAGTGCTTTTAATTCACTTGATTTAACTAGTTTGACTGTTTATAAAAACGAAAGTAGCAAAGAAATTTTTGGTAGTGCTGCATTTAATTGAACATCAGATCAAGTAAAGATTCTTTCAGATAAAGTTTTTGTATTTACTTTTGATGTTGAAAAACAAGTATATACCGAAAAGAAATCAACAAATAGTTCAAGTACACTTGATATTTTTGGTGGTGGTCAAAGTGAAATTTTAAATGCAGACGAAAATTTTGATGCTGGTAACTCTATACCAGCAACTAAGAAAATTTATATCCCTTTTAATCAATTGCATAAATTCTCTTTATCTGGTTTTCAAGAGCAAATTAAATATAAACTTAAATATCTCGATGTTGTTAATTCAGGTAGTAATGTAAACTTTTTAAAAAGAAAAGATTTAGCATCTAAAAACATTGCTTTTTCATACAACTTCAACTGAAATCAAAGTATTGACTTTAAAAACCAATTATCAGGTGGAAGCGATACAAGTACAGGAACATTAAAAAATACTGGAACTATTAGCAAATCTGATTTAGTTGCTGAAAGCAAGAAAGCTAACAAAAACACCAAAATAAGTTTTACTCAACAAAACTTCAACACTTTGCTAGACTATAATAATAACTTCTATAATTTTATCCATAGATATCCAAATACTAAGGAAAGTAAGAGGGAAACAAAATTTGTTTTATATAAAAATAATCAACAACAAAATATTCATTGATTTAAAACACGTAATTATCTTGAAAACTCATTGTTCAAAATCAATGAAGATAAGACATCTGCATCATTTACCCAAGATCTTAGTGAAATCAATACAAACGGAGTCCCTGATGATGATGTTATCATCTGATTGGTTTTTGAATTAGATATGAATACTGCTGCATATCGTGATATTAATGAAGTTTCAGATATTCGTTCTAAGGTTATTGTTCCTGTTTCCTTAAAAAATATTAAAGAACATAAACATGTATCAAATGTTGATTTTATGTTTGATTATGTTTCAGGCAAAAAGTCCTTACAGCAAGCATTATTTGCTAAAATTAAAAACAATGTAACATTTGCTTTACACTTTGAAAACAACATACTCAAACTTGTTTTAAAAACTAAAAACGGAACTAAATTTAATAACATCTTATCAATGCATAATCATTCAAACAGTCGCTCTGCTTTTATAAACCGTGTCGATGTTTTTGTTAATTGAATTCAAAGCATAACTGATAGCACACCTAAAATAACATTTAAACAAAAACATCAAATTGATAAAAACTCTATTTTAACATCATCAGAAGGTTACATCGATAAATATGATGTTAAGGTGCTTGCTGATTCAACAGATCATGGAGAACCAACTACAAACTTCTTACAAGATTCACCGAAAGAAAACGAACGAAGCAAAAGATTATATTAAGAAGATAATGTAGCACCTATCCAAGAAGCTAGAAGTAGAGTTTTTAGCATCAACCATCAAGCTGATGGAACCTGAAACATCATTGGTAAAGTAAGCGACAAAAAAGATGATTATAGATTCTATGCATTTGTTAATTATCACGTATGACATACAAATACATCTGATATAAATAAGGATTTATATAAAGTTTCTACCGATGCTTCTGGTGCAAAAATCATTACTGTACATAATGCAAAACTTATTGCACCAACTTTAATAAATCGTCCTGCTATTCCTAACTCAGTTGATAGATATCAACCTGTATACACACATATAAATTCAACCAATAATGAAGATTTTTATCACGATACAAAACTTACAGGTGATATTAATCCAACTGGTAATATTTATAGTTTTAAAATTCCTGAAAATGAAGCAGGTATTACATATAAAATCTTTTTAGATCTTTCTGCTAATGTTGCAAATGATTATGATGAATTTAAAAACACCGATGGTGAAGTAGTTGATCGCAAAGATCCAAATGCTAGTGATCATAACAAAAATAACAATGCAAATGTTGATACAATTATTGCAATAGTTGATTTTACCCCTATTTTCAAACATTTTAATTATCAAAACTTAGACACTTACACACATAATAATAAAAAGTTAACTACACAGGAAAAAGCTGCTATCAAGCATTTTCTAGATTTTCAAAACCTTAAACCAATCGATTTTTCAACATTATCATTATATGTTTCTTCGTTCGATAACTTAAACTTTTATATGGCTACCCTTCCAAAAAACCGAGCAAATGGTAATGCAGATTCTGCACCTGGTTTAAGATACCGCGAATATCTTATTGGAAATAATCCAATAAAAACAAGTTATTCTGTTTCAAATTATAACACACAGCGTCCTGCGATATGAGGACAAGTTAAAGATTACGATTGATTTAATGGTTCATCTGGTAGTGGTATATATGATTCAAAAGGTAAAATTGTTGGTTTGGATGCTAAGGGTGGTAGATGATCATCAAGTAATTTCTCTATTTTCGATACCCAAGAATACCAATACTGAGGTGCAAGTGGAGATTATATGAATCCACAATCATTTAAAGAAATTGTTTCAAAAATGGCATATTTATATCCACAAAGTTTTAGTAATCTTTATCCAGATAAAAAGTAAAACAAAAAGTTGTAGGTTAAACTGCGACTTTTTGTTTTACTTTCCGATTTTTTTCTTACAAATCCTGCTTTATCGTAGTGAAAAAATAAACTAATATATTGTTAAAAATATTATATAATTGTTTAATACTTTGTATTAAACTATTATATTATTTTAGTTTATATAATAAGGTAGGAGAAATATGTGAAACTTGTTTAAAGAAGTTTTTCGATCGCTATTTAAAAACAAAGCCATTGTTATTGGTTTAAGTATTCTTATATTTTTAACATCTGGTATTTTTACTGTATTATATGATACATCAAAAGCGATGCGAACTCAATTTAATAACTATAAAAAAATCTCTGTTGCACACGATTTAACTGTTGATTATAACCTTCCTGCTTCTGGACAAGCATTTAATGATGGATATTATATCAATGGTGAAACCAAATTTACTGGTGGTGCAGGTTATGATAAAGGAATTCGTTATGTCTCAGACGATGCATTTTCAGATAAGAAAATCATCGATTTTAACGAAATAACTGATCGTTATATAAATATTTCAAACTTCTTTAATGACAAAAGTGATAAGCATAAATATATTCTCAAAAATGATTTCTCTACTCTTTACAATACATATTCAGCATCAGATGATTCAGAATTCTTTGATTTAGATTATACAAAACCACAAAAGAAAATGCATTTTAAAAAGAATTATTTGATTAATCTTTACCAAAAAAATGATGATGGTAGTTTTTCACAAAGTGTTGTTACAAAAGAACTACATATTTTTGATAAATTTCACCTTGATAAACAATACAAGTTTTCTGATATTGCATTTATTAACTCTGAAAATCAAAATAATATATATTTTTCACAATTATCTGCTTTATATATTAATGCTGATACACATGAGGCTACCTTTGATTTTGTTAAAGGAAAACAATGAGAATTAACTGATGCAGTTGTTAAGATTGAAAATAATGAGTTGGCAAAGTTGCTTGGTTTGGTATCTTTAGTTAATAATCCATATGTATATATTATTGACGGTTCAAATAAACCTACACTATATACACATAATAAAGATGATGATATTACAAAATATATAAGTAAAGAAATAAAGGCTAACCTTAATTACTCAGATTTATTTTCTTCTCCATCTTTTGCTGTATCAAAAAAAGAAAAATTTGAATTTACCAAAAATGCTGATTATCTTATTCCGAATAAATGAGCCAAAATCCGACGTACTGAATCGTTTTTCTTACGTAAAGAATATGAAATTACATATGATAAAGAAAATCAATCAAAGTGAACTGGATCATATCGAACCTTTTTAGAAAATCAGATCCAACAAAATAACGGGGAAGTTCCAAATTACTTAAAACACTTTAGTTTTTGAGAAAAGGAAATTCTTATTTATAACATCCCTTTTGTTGATTCACAAAATGATGTTAAATTAGGACAAAAGGTTTTAATTTGAAGTAACAATCCTGCTGTTTCCTTAGACGAGATAAACCATAGTAAACTTTCATTAGCTCCTGATGAATATCAACCTACACCTTTTAAAAAAATTCTTTTTATTCTTGACAAACCAAAAACCATTGCTCAAATTGAAAACCGAATTATTGGTGAAACTAATTTTAATGAATTAATTAACAAAAATATTTTAGGGGATCGTTTCAATATTATAAAAAACGGGGCTTTAGATATTGTTAAGCACGAAATATATAATCAAATACAAAAATATGTTCCTGCTTCTGATATCGGGATTCGTCAAAGCATAACAGTTGATTCTTTTGATGAAAAAGGTAGTGGAAAAAATGTTTTTCATTTTGTTAATTTAGGTGATAGGAATCAAGAAATTAATGGTATTGCTAATAACATTGACAAATTAGTTAATGAGCAAAGTAGACCAACACAGATTTTAAATATTAAAGGTGATAATTCAAATAATGAAATTTCTTCTTTTTTTAAAACAAAAGAAGTAAATCCTTTTATTGCTTTTAAAATTATTGATCAACTCAGATTTAATGTCGAACCCATTGACAAATATATTCATATAGATCGCGAATATGCTCCATTAGAAATCGTTAACTCGCTAAATGGTGATATTCATAATATTGAAAATCAAAAAATTTACCATCTAACACGTTATCAAGGTCGCGATGATTTAAGAGATGATCAATATAACCAATTTATTAATTTAGGTTTTGTATGATTGAATCAAAATGATTTTTATTTAACTAAACCTGTTTATAATTCCAATAAAAAGATTTTAAATTGAATCAATGTAGAAATACCTGGTTTTGTTAATGGTAAGGTCCCAATTGATAAAATATTAAATTATCTAACTACAAACAATCTTACCGTTCAGGTTAAATTGAATACTTCTTCATATGTAGAAAAATCTGATCAATTTTCTAATACTGTTTATATCCCTTTTGGATACAGGGCTCCGCAAACAGATGTCTTAAACCAAGCATTTGCTGAAAAATCACTGAAACTTGGTGTTGAACGTATTGAACAAGCTTTATTAAACACTGACTTAGTTACTCAAGGTTTTATTCAAAAAGAAACTATATATTCTATTGTTCAAGCAGCAACATATACATTTGATAAAAACGATTTTGCTTCTATCTTCTCTAGTGGATTAATTAACCTTAATATTTTGCCAAAACTTGTATTAGACGGATTGTATTATATGTCACACGATCCAAATGGTGATTTTGCTAAAAAGTTATTCGTTGATATCTTTGAAAAAATTTATTCTTTAATCGAAAAAGCAGAACAAAACCACCAAACACCAAAAGAATTTATTAAAACAGAAATTAAAAAACTTTTTAATTTTATTTATTTAATTACAGGTAAAGATATAAAAAACGCTTTTGATTTAGATGTATTTATCGATTTTTCAAATGATATAAAAGCTACTATTAAAGCATTTATCAATATAATTAAGACTATTGATTTTAAAAAGTTTACCGATATTATTCAAAATTTCTTTGAAACTTCATATAACAAAACTATCAAAAATCCTGCATTCCCTGATACACACAGCAAAGATGGTAAACACAAACTAAGTATTTTTGATATTATTATTGCACTTTTAAAATCAATTGATTCAAATCAATTTAAAACTGCTTTAATTTCTCTTCTCGATACAATCAACCCGCAACTTATTCTTAATATCGGAGAAAAAAATAATATTTTCACTTCGATATTAGGACAAAGTACAAACCTCGTTAAAAAACTCACTGATATTATTTTTCTTTCTGATGACGGAAAATCCAAAGACTATACAAGATTTTTAAACGGGATTAAATTCTTTATTCGTGCATTTGATACAGATGTGTTTATCAAAACATTAGAAGAAAACCTAAAAATTTCTCATTTTGAAACAGAGCGATCAGAATTAGATATTCAAAAGAATGTTATTAAACTAAAAGAATATCAAGCACTTTCATATTTAACTAATAGTGATTTAACTTATGCCACATTAAAAGCATGATTTAATGTTCCAGGTTCCGATCGTGTCATCAAGACTGCACTAGCTAAGATGTTAAATCTTTCATTTAAAGGACAGAGTGTTGAAATAGGTGATAGTCAATATATTACTATACCTGCAAAAGATGATGATAAATTAGATTTTTTTGATTTATTAGATTTATTACAAGGTAGTGTTAGCTCACCTGCCAATTCACAAGTTACAGAAAATACATCAACTCAATCAACTGCAAGTACACCAAACTTAAGCACCTTAATTGAAAACATCTCACAATTAAACAGTATCGATTGACAAAAAATACCAAGTAATATTTTATCTCTTGCATATAAATATCTTGGATTAGCTAATAAAAATCAAGTTTGAAATAAGGAGAAAATTAATAACATTGTTCAAATTTGACATTACTTCTTTGATACTTTCGGGGAACAAGCAAGCAAAAATTCTGATTCATTACATTCTTTTTTCAAACTCGCCAATGCATACATTAATCAAGAACCTAATTTAGATTCAAATGTTTTTCTAACTATTTCATATAGTGTTATTTCAAAACTTTTAACTTTGAATTATAAAGATTATAACTACCTTATTGATATTCTTCCACTTTTAAAAGTATGATGAGAATTATTTAATCCAAAAATCAATGGTAGTTTACAGCAAAAACAAAAATTTGCTAATGACTTGCTAGCACTAGCAAATCAAAAAGACACTATTGATTCTTTTAATAGTTTTGAACTTTTTCTGCCTTCAACTCAAAATATAGTTGGTTCTGAACATACAAAATTTGGTATTACTCGTTCGCTCGCAAATCCAAAACAAATGCAAAGACTTTTCTTTGCAAAAGATAAAAATGGTAAATATTCTAACAAAGATTTACAAAATATTGTTGACCAAAATCCTGAATTTAAAAACTTCTTAAGTACATATGCATATGAAATCACAAAACTTTTTTCATATATTGCTTCAGAAGAACAATATGCACCATTTGATAAAGAAATCTCGGAATATGATGGAATCAAATTAAAATATAATACATTATTTGCTACTATGCAGGACGTTTTTGTTAATAAAGTTATTACCGATGATATTATTAAACATTATTATTTAATTAACAACTTTTTTAACCAATATTCATCAAATCTACAATTTCTCGATCAAATCGGGATACCACCGCTTATTACCAATAAAATATTAATCCGAAAACATCCACAAGCACTTATTTGATTACTAACTGATAAAAACAACATTGGAAAACCATCTGAAAATGATTCAAATGTTGGATACTTTTTAATTAATAAGATTATTGACTTTGAACAACTTCTTAGTTCTGGTAAAGAAAACACTTATGAATTTATTAATTCATTATTAGGTATTCCATTAGTGGTAAAAAATAAAAATGAAGAAAGTGGTAATGTAAATGATTCACAATCAGAAGTTATTGGTGGTAGCATCCCTTCTATTGAAAATGACTTTGTGTGGGAAATTTCTATTGATAATGATTTCTTCGTGAACATACTTAATGCAGTAACTGAAAATCCAAGTGAATACAAGTTTTTTGATATTAACCTTGGTGATGTTTTCTTTAAGTTACTTAACTCACTATCTTGGTTTAATAAAATTGACAACATTCTTGTATTTAACCAATCTGCTTCATATTTAGCAAAAGTAAATTATGCATATATGTTGCATAATCATAAAGAAATTTATGATGGTGAATTACCAGTTAATCCGATTGAGATGCTACAATTAATCGACAGTTTACCTGAAAAATATAAAATTAATGTAAATGGTTCGAAATACTTAATTATAGGTGATGACATCTCTTTTGATTACTTTTATCCTGTCTTAGATGAAAACAACTTACAAGTAGATACTAAATCTCAAGCTATTGTTTATGTAAATAACAAAGGATTCGATCGCATTCATCAAGCTTATCGTGGTAGTTTAGTTAAAGAATATTTAACAGTTAAAAACACTTCTAAATATACCAATAAACAACTTAAAAACATTATTGAAAAATATGTACAAAGTAAAATTGATGACACATCGAAGTTACAAAGAACATATTTATATAATGAATTAGACCCGATTAACCCGGAGCGTAGCATCCGTATTTCTTCAGTGCAAACTATTATCACCACCCTTAGTTATGTTTCAAATGTTATTCTAGCAATTTTGGTTTTCTTAGTAACCATTTCAGTTACATTTATTATCAAAAGATATATCGCAAACAAAAACAAAGTTATTGGAATTTTGATTGCACAAGGATATACACCACTTCAAATTTCACTTTCAATGACAACGTTTGCTTTCTTTACCATTTTTACCGGAAACTTGCTTGGGTATATCACTGGATTTTCGATGCAATCACTTGCAATAAAAATCCTTGATAATTATTGAACTGTTCCGATAGAAACACTTAATTTCTCTATTATTTCTTTTTTAGTTAATATTATAGTGCCGCTGCTTGCAATGTCAATTTTAATCATCGTTGTCTCATTAAGGTTGCTAAGATATAAATCAATTGACTTAATGTCCGGAATTGTTGATGTAAGCACTGGTGAAAGTTATCAAAAATATATTAAAGTATTTAAAAACCGTAGTGTTAAAACTAAATTTGGTGCATCGCTTATATTTAACAGTTTCTGAAAACTTGCTTCCTTTGGAATATCAGTTATTTTAGCATCTATTACTACTTCATTTGGTTTTGCAACTTTTGGAATCTTCAATAAAACAATTGATAAAACATACGAAAACCGCAAATATAACTATAAAATAGACTTAACAACACCAACTACTGAAGGTGGTTCATTAAAGATTTTAAATCCAGAAGATGTAAAGAACTCACTTTATGTTCCAATTGGTCGAGCAACAGAACTTAATGCATATCAAGCAGATTACTTTAAAAATGGTTATTCAACTGCTATTAATGTGCAAAATAAAAACGGAGAACCTACATTCAAAGATCCACATCTTATTACTCAGTTTTCAATTAATATCAAAATTGATTCATCAATTTCTATTGATCCATTCAGTGTTGTATTTCAATCCTTGCCTGATGTACAAAAATCCAGAATTATCCAAAGTCGTGATCAAATTGGTTATGCACTTACTAAAACACAAAAAGGACTCCCTTTCAAAGTTGAAAACGGCAAACAAACAAATAATGTTGATTTCGAAAAAGCACATCAACTTGGTTTAAATAACTTCTTTTTATATGTTCCAAGTGCAGATAACATCATCGATGGAAAATTCTTTGTAATGAACTGAAGCGATGATGATGGTAAATATAATCACAATGTTATTAAAACCACATATTTCCGCGATGAATATCGTGCTTTCTTGGTAAATGGTTATGAACAACTAGCAAAACAAGGTATATATGATTTTGACATCGTTTTCAATGGAGTTTATCTTGATCCTAGATATGATGAAACATATACCTATGTAGATAGTCAACTACCTAATGGTGAAAAAATACGTCTATATGGATATCGTCCTAATTCTAAAGAAATCGCTATTAAAAACGGTGATCAAAACTTATTAGCAGAAATTAATAATGACTTTGCTAACAATAATTTTGATTTGAATAAAGATATCCCGCTTGTTATAAACGAGGTTTCGGCACGTAAGTACCATTTAGCAATTGGTTCAATTCTTAATTTGGAACCTAAAAATCTTGTCTATCGCTTTCAAAATCGTATTAATAAAGCTTTAGGAAAACCAGTTATAACACCACATAAATATCGCTTTGTTGTTAAAGCAATCAATCAAACTTATATCAAAGATGAATTCATTATCCCTAAGAAAGCTGCTGATAAGTTGATTGGTTTAGATTCACTTGTCGATAAAGAATTTAATGGTCAAAATGATGATGCATACAAATTTAACGGTATTCTTTCAACTAATCCACTACCAATTCAACTTATTTGATCGGCTAACCTATACTCTGTTTCAGGTTACTCTGGATCTATTGCTTCCTTTTCTACTAAATCCATAACAGAAAAAGACAAAAAAGATTTATTCGATGGAATTTTCGGTTCAAAAAACACTGTTAAGAACTCTCCTGCTGATGGAGCAATGGCTGCGATGGGATATAGTGACTTAGATATAGCCAAATTCTTAGATCCAGATTATAATCCTAAGGATACACCTTTACAAGAGTTTTATCAAAAACAACGTAATTTAGCAGACATACAAATTGAAAAGTTTGCTAAAGAATTTGATAACCAACTCTTTATCCCTGTTGCTACTGGACTTGATTCAAAACAAATTGAAATTTCTTTCACACAAGGAATTTCAAGAACTGTACAAATCATTGTCACAATTATTACCATCCTTAGTTTCTTGATTTCTATAATAATTCTTATTATTATTTCAACCATACTAATTAATGAAAACGAGAAGAACATCGCAATTTGATCTATCTTAGGATACAATAACAAGGAAAAACTTAAAATGTTCTTTGGTATCTATATACCGTTTATTGTTATTTCTATTATTATTTCACTTCCTTTTGCTTACGGATTAATGGTATTCTTTGCTAACTTCCTTGCTACTGGTGCTGCTATTGCTATTCCTTTATCAATTACCCCATTAAACTTTATTTTCACTGCTTCAATCATATTTGGTGTCTTCTTAATCACAGCAATTCTTTCTTGATACAATATTAATAAAATTAAGGCAATTGACTTATTGAAAGGTAAATAATGAAACAAAAACAACCAAATCAGCAAAACAATGATCAAGAACCAAAAACACAGTTAATCATTGAATCTGAAGTAAAAACTCAAGAAATTATGCAAGAACCCAAAGAACCTGCAACAATTTCTAAAAAAGTTTCTGATGTTAAAATCAACCCTAAAAATGTTTTTGAAATCCTAGATGCTGAATCTGATTCTAAGGAAATGATTGTAGATCGTAAAATTGCTCGAATTTTAAAAATTGCTGCAAATAAAAAACGCCCTAGGGACGAACATTTTGATTTAAAAAACACTGAAGATAATATCATCGAAGTTCGTAATGTTTCAAAATATTATTTATCTGGTTATAAAGTAACCCATGTACTTAAGAATGTTTCATTAAACATCAAAAAAGGTGAATTTATAATGATTTTTGGTAAGTCTGGTGGCGGTAAGTCTACCTTGCTAAACTTAATCAGCGGACTCGATCGACCTTCTCGTGGAGATGTGATAGTTTGTGATGAAAACCTACCTTATTTAAGCGATTTGAAACTTACTTTATTTCGAAGAAAAAATGTAAGTTTTATCTTCCAAAACTACAACTTACTTCAAAACCTATCAGGTTATGATAATGTGCAAACTGGTGCTTATTTACAAAAAGATCCAGATAAAAAACTTGATATCAACGAATTATTTAAAGAATTTGATATGGAATCAGTTATGAATAAATACCCATCACAGATGTCGGGTGGACAACAACAACGGATATCAATTTTGCGTGCTTTAGCAAAAAATTCAGCAATTATATTTGCTGATGAACCTACAGCTGCTTTGGATGAAAAAACTACCGGAATTGTGCTGTCATATTTATTTAACATCAATAAAAAATATGGAACTACCATAGTTATGGTTACTCATAACCCTGCAATTGAAGCAATTGCTGATCGGGTAATTCATGTACAAGATGGAAAAATCAAACGAACTAAAATCAATCCAAATCCAACTGACCCAACCACAATTAACTGAGAAACTTAAAAAAACCTATCTTTATGGATAGGTTTTTATAACACATTAATAAATATTTTCATAGAACCTTTTATTAATACATCTTTTAAAGCATAACTAACAAGTAAAACATCCCCTGCTCTTATAGCAACATCATTAATAAAACCAATACCTGAATAAACAACTATTTCCAAACAATGCTTCGCTTTGTTTTTGATCTTTATCTCTTCATTATTTAAATCATATACCGATAAATTAAAGTTTGCCGCATTATATAAGGCGTTTTTTTGGTATTTTTGAATTTTTGGTTGAAGTTCTAATTTCATCGTTTCTAGTGATTGATCGCTATGTATTTGTCGCATTTTTCCGTTCTCATCGACTCTTTGGTAATCATAAAGCCGATATGTAATATCACTAGATTGTTGTAATTCATATACCATTGTTTCAGATGGGATTCCATGGACTAATCCTGCTTGAATAAAAACAAAATCACCGATTTGCAAACCCACTTTATTTAAATATTGTTCAATATCCGAAGAATTAATTGATTTAGATATCTTTTCTTTTTGATCTGTATTCGTCCCTAAAATAAAGGGCTGATGATTGTTTTTTAAAACATACCAACACTCATTTTTACCTAATGAACCAAATGCTTTTGCGTAGTTATCATCAGGGTGTACTTGGATACTTAATGGATGCTTCGCATCCAAAAACTTAGTTAAATTCGGATATATAAATGATTGAGCTTGCTTTTTTGTTAAACCGAAAAATTCTGAATGACTTTTGATAAATTCATTTAAGGTTTGCTTTGTATGTGCAACTACAGATTCACAATCTTTGATTGCTGATATCAATCACGCTTCACCAGCATTAAAATCCAAACGATACATTTGTTTAATATTATTATTAGCTCATAATGTTTGTTTAAAATAAGGTTTTAAAAAGATAATTTTATTCATTGTTTCTTAATTTCTTATTAAAAGCAGAGTTAGCAAATAATGCTAATAAAATAAGTAATAATCCTGATAGAACTAACAAGAATATCCCGTAGATAAATTGTGAAATGTTTATAACACTTTTCCCTTTTGCAATTGCATTAGCAACAAACATTTTATATTCTGGTGCCCCAAGAGCAGTTAAAGTGATACCTACAATTAGCAAAACTACTGCAACAAAAATAATAGTATATAGGATTATCCAATCTTTATATTTTAAAAACTTAGTTTTTAGCATTTTTGCCTTTCTTTCAGAAATTGATTTTTGATAATGCTGCTGCAAACTTAGAATCCTTGTTAATTTCCTTGTCTTTTCAAAAACCATAAATTAATGCTGTAATAGTAGTTCCGATGATAATAGCAATAAAATAAAATAGAATACCAAGTCCAGTTCCGTGTACATTCGAACCTACTGCACCTAAAATTGCTACAATTGGTCCACCATGCGCTGCTGCATTAGTCACTGATAAAGCACCTGCAATTCCCCCTGCTACTGCTGAACCAATTACATTTGCTGTAATAACTCTTTTTGGATCAGCAACAGCAAATGGAATAGCCCCTTCTGAAATACCAATAAATCCCATCAAAATAGCTGATGCACCCAGTGATTTTTCATTATTGCTAAATTTCTTTCTAAAAATCAAGGTAGCAAAACCCATTCCAAGTGGAGCAACAGGAATTGCAGCACCTACCATACCCATAGGTTCAAATATACTTTGTGTTACAAGTGCAGATGATGATAAAAATGCAACCTTATTTATCGGACCACCCATATCAAAACCTGCCATTCCACCTAATAAAATACCGAGCAACAATGCAATTCATATTCCGATGTTAGAATCTTTTGTAAAGATATGTTTTAAAGCTTCAATAAAGCGATCCATCACATAACCTATTGGAGCTCCTATGACAAAAATTACAAGCATAGAGTAAAATAAAGTTACTCCGATTGGTATTACAAACATAGGTATAATAGCAGAAATTGATTTTTGAATTTTTAAATTAGCAATCCACTTAACAGTATAACCTATTAATAATCCAAACAGAATACTTCCGACAAACCCCATCGGGGTTGCTGCTGAAATTCCACCTATGCTAAAGAATAAATCATTTTTATTAGCAATAAACGATACTACAAAACCAGGCATAATTGCAGCTCGTCCTGCAATTGAATATGCTATATATCCACCTAATGCACCAATCATCAAGGTAAATGAAACAACCCCGATTTCAAGCAGCCATCATAGGAAATCTCCTTTTGGAGCAGATGTATTATTTCCATAAATAGCTTTACCTAATCCTAAGGAAATCGCTATCATAATACCACCAAATATAACATACGGAATCATATATGATATCCCTTTGATAATATGCTTTAAAACTCCTTGTTTGGTATCATCTTTACTTTTTTCTACCTTATTTTCATTATGATAGATTTGTGCCAGCGATGCTTTTTGTATAACAATATCTGGATTGTGAATTGCCTCTTTTGTTGATGTTACATAGACTTTTTTACCATCAAAATCTTCTAAGGGAATTTTAACATCAGAAGCAATAATTACAAATTCTGCATCTTTGATGTCTTGCTGTGTAAGTTGATTTTGAATTCCGACTGATCCACGTGTTTCTATTTTAGGTTGATATCCTAATTCACTTAACTTATTATGTAGTGTCTCTGCTGATAAATATGTATGAGCAATACCGACTGCACAAGATGTAATTCCGATTACTTTTTTGCCCTGTTTTGATGCTGTAGTTGCTAAATCTTTATTTTCTAAATACGAATCGATGAGATTGTATATTCGGCTGACATCATTACTTGTTTGTAGTTCTTCGGTTGTTTGTAAATCAAGTAAAATAGTAGAAACCTTAGCTAAAGTATGCATATGCAAGTTATTTTTGTTTTCTTTTGGAATCAAAATCACAAACATATTATGTACATCACTTTTATCAAAGGTATCTCATGAAATTGGTGTCTTTGATTTAATGAAAAACAAAGCAGGTTGCAAAATACTTTCAGATTGACAATGAGGGATTGCAAATCCTTTTTCCATTCCTGTTGAAAACTCTTTTTCTCGCTGCTGTAATGCAGCAAAAGTTTTTTCAACAGAAATGGAAATTGAAAGTTCATTTGCTTTATTTGCGATGAAATTGAATACTTCTGATTTATCATTAAATGATTTATCTATAAAGATGTATTCAGATTTAAATACTTTCATTTTTCCTCCTGTAACAATTCTATCTTTTGTTATTTATAGGAAGGATAAAAGAAAAAAATTTCTCTATATGAATTAAAAATTAGAAATTATTTTTATTTCATGCATTAAGAATTTTGATATTTTCAGCATATTTTGAATCATAATTTTTAACTTTAAGATGTGAAATTAACAAGAAAATTAAATCAGCAATAAATTGTTGGTTAATTTTTGATGATATTGAAATAAATCGTTTGTTTTGCTCCAGCGTCGAATACAAAATTACATTATCATATTTTTCTTTTGCTTGCTTATTTGCACTGATAAGTGCGAATTTAATATTGTTTTGCATAAATAAATCAACTGCAAATTTAATTTCCTTGGTATCACACGATTTAGAAAACAAAACCACAAATTTATTTTCTATATCTTTTTGACTTGAAATCAATAATAGTGAATGAAAATCTCTAAATGCAATAGCATTTACACCTATTTTTTGCAAATTTATCCCTAATTCAGATGCAGATAAATAAGAACTTCCTGCTCCATATAAATATACTTTATCTGATTGTATTATGTTGTGTACACAGTTATTAACATCATTTAAGTTGATTAAATGTGATGTTCGAAAAATACTTTCTTTATAAAACAAAAACAACTGTTTTAGAATAAATTTTGGATAATCTTGTTTTTCATTGGAATTTAAATCAGTATTTAAATAATTATGATAAACAAAAAATTGCATATCTTTTAATGAATCAAAATTAAGCTTTTTAGCTAGTTTTGATATTACCGAAATAGATATATCAGTTTTATTACTAAGTTGTTTAATTGATGATTTATAAAACTCATCAGGATATAACGATGCAAATTCAATTAAATTCATTTCGGTTTTAGTTAATTCATCAAGTTGTCTTTTAGAAAAATATGTTGATTCTTGCTTCATAATGTAATTTTACTGCAAGTTTTGCTTTTTTAATGTGTTTATGGAAATATTTTTAATAAATTAAGAAAATTTAAATTTTTTACTACAAAATATAGCAAAAACATCCGTATATAAACATAATCTTATAAAAAAATACACAAAATTATATTTATATTTGTTCAAAAAGTTGCATAAATTTGCTATAAAGAAAAAATGCTGCTAAAAAAATATAATATTTTTGGTACAATAAATAATATATCAATAATAAGGAGAATTAAATGAAACTAACCGACAAAAGAACAAAATTAGTCGCTACAATCGGTCCTTCTAGCGATAATTTGGAAATGATGCGTTCTCTTGTTTTAAATGGTGCTTCAACCATTAGAGCAAACTTTAGTCATGGTTCATATGAAGAACAATTAAATAAATTTAATCTTGCAAAACAAGTATCTAAGGAATTAAATATCCCTATTTCATTAATGTTAGATACCAAAGGTCCTGAAATCAGAATCGGAAAAATGAAAGATGGGATGCAAGTGATAAGTGCTGGTAGTGAAGTTTTAATTCATACCACAGCAGATAAATATGCAACTTTCGAAGGGACTCCAACTGAAATAACAGTTGCATATGATATGTCACAAGATTTATGTGTTGGTAACGAAGTTCTAATCGATGATGGAAAACTTACTACAGTTGTAATTGAAGTAGGAACTGGATTTGTAAAAGTCCGTGCAGAAAATACTCATAAAGTTAAGACTAACAAACGTGTTAATTTGCCTGGTGTAGACTTTTCTCTACCATTTTTATCAACAAAGGATATTGAAGATGTTAAATTTGGGATTAAACAAAATGTTGATTATATAGCAGCTTCATTTGTTAATACAGCAAAAAATGTAAAAGATCTAAGAAAACTTTTAGATGAAAATGGGGGCAGTCACATTCAAATTATTTCAAAAATCGAATCACACCTTGGATGCATTAATATCGATGATATTATCAAGGAATCTGATGGAATCATGGTTGCTCGTGGTGATTTAGGTCTTGAAATCCCTTACTACGATGTCCCATATTACCAAAAGAAAATTATTCGTAAGTGTCGGGAAGCAGGTAAACCAGTTATTGTAGCAACCCAAATGCTGGATTCAATGGAAAATTCACCACACCCGACCCGCGCTGAAGTTACAGATGTTTACTATGCAGTTGAATTAGGAACCGATTCAACAATGCTCTCAGGCGAAAGTGCAAACGGATCATTCCCCCTTGAAGCTGTTAAAACAATGACTAATATTTCTAAACGTGCTGAAAAAGAATTTTATTCTAGACACTACTACGGAAGACAACTTGAAAGTGTTTGAAATAACTCTAATCAACACGATAAAAGAACCCAAATTGCTTACCACATAGCAAAAAAAGTAAAAGATGGAGATTATAAATATGTTGTAGTTCTTTCAAGAACTGGACATCTCTTAAAACATGTTTCTAAGTTCCGTCCTAATACAATTACTATTGGATTGGTAGATAATGAAAAACTTATAAATGGTTTCGGTATCTACTCAGGTGTCTTTGTATCAGTAGATTCAAAGAAACTATTTAATGAAATCAAGGCGGATTATAATAAAGCTCAATTAGCCTTAGTTCCTTACGGAATTCAAAAAGGTGATAAATTCTTAGTAGTAGAAAACGAGAAATTTACCGAACATACAGTGGAATAAGAAATTTTATAATTAAGAAACATTATACTTAGATGAATTTAAACACAGTGTATCGTAATACACAGTGTTTTTGTATGACATTATCACTATACTCTGCTTTTTTATATATTTTAAATCACTTAACATTATTATATAAGAATGATCAATTAATGATAAAATAAAAATATGAGCAAAGTAAAATATTTAGGAGAAGTTTATACACCCAAGAATGTTGTTGATATGATGCTAGATAATATATCTTATAAAGATGACATTATTCTTAACAAACATATTATTGATAACTCTTGTGGTGATGGGGCATTCTTAAAAGAAATTGTTAATCGGTATTGTGATGCTTATTATCAAAAAAACGGTAGCTATGATAATATAGAAAAAGATTTATCTAAATACATACACGGTATCGAGATACAAACAGATAAAGTTGAACAATGTATAAATAATTTAGATTCTATTTTAAAAGAAAGAAGAATAAAAGAAGTTTGATGAGATATATTAAATGCAGATTCAATACAAATCGATAAATATAACAATAAAATGGATTATGTTGTCGGAAATCCTCCATATGTTAGAATCCATAATCTAGCGAAAAATTATGATGCTGTTAAATCGATGAAGTTTTCGAGCAAAGGGATGACAGATTTATTTATAGTTTTTTATGAAATAGGAATTAATATGCTTAATGATACTGGAATATTAAGTTATATAACACCTACATCTATTACAAACAGCAGAGCAGGAACAAATTTCAGAAAATATATTATCGATAATTTTCATTTTGAAAGTTTTATCAACCTTAAGCATTACCAACCTTTTCAAGGCATTACTGCTTATACTGGTATATTTACCTTAAATAAATCAAAAAAGAATGAAACAACTAAATATTTTCAATGATCAGGTTTGGGTAAAAAGGAATTTATATCTGAATTAAGTCCAAATATTTATTTTATTAATAATAACTTCTATTTTTCGAACATAGAAAATCTAAACACCATTAAGAAGATAATAACATTTCCGGATAAAAAATGCAAAAACTTTTTTGTAAAAAACGGAATAGCAACTCTTGCTGATAAAATATTTATTAGTAAAAATTTTTTATTTGATTCAAAATATATTATCCCTGCATACAAAGCTTCGACAGGTAATTATGAAAGTATAATCTTTCCTTATGATATCAATGGTAATTTAAAAAATTTTTCTTCTTTTGAAAAGAATTTGCAAGATTATTTTTTATACAACAAGGATGTTCTTAATGCACGAAGTATAGAAAAAAATGGCATCTGATATGGTTTTGGAAGGACACAGGCTATAAAAGATGTATATAAGGAAAAAATATCTATAAACACCCTGATAAAAGCACAAAAAGATATTAAACTAAATATTATAGATCCTGGAACTGCAATTTACTCTGGACTTTACATTACCGGCGATATTTCTTTTAAAAAGATAAAAGAAATATTAGATGAAGATTTTATTAAATACATTGAAATTTTAGGTAAATATAAAAACGGTGGTTATTACACCTTTTCAACTAGTGATTTTAAAAAATATATATGTTATAAACTATATGCAGAATGTTTGGATAATAATGAATAATAAGATTTTAGAAATTTTAAAAGATAGTTTTGTTTCTTATATTATCAATGGTTCAAGAAGTAATAGGAAGCTAAAAATTTTGCACAGTCAGATTGCAATGGATATAATTAGCAAATTAAAACAACTTCAAGATAAAAATGATATCTACAAAGTTGTTTCATTAGATTTAAAAGATGGCAAAGAAGAGAAGATTTGTGGTAGATATATGGATAAAACAGTTGATATATTGATAAAGAAAAACGATGTAAATTTCGCTGCAGTCGGGGTAAAATTTATTATGTCTAATTTTAAACAAAATAAAAATAATTATTTTGAAAATTTATTAGGGGAAGTAGCAAACATCCGAAGTGCAAATATTCCTTATTATCAAATCTTGTTTATACCTGAAAAACTTCCTTACATTTCTAAGAATGCTGGCATTATCAAAAAATGAGAAACAGTTACTGAAAATGACTTAATCAAATACAGAATATTAGGTAAAGATAATACAAAAATATATTTTCACTCCCCTGAAAAAATGTTTATCGGTATTATTGATTTTAATTATGATAATATAGATTTTAAAGACTATGAAACTTTTTCTACATTTTTCCTTGATATAAAACATAATAACAAATTATCCTTCTCTAAAATACCTTCATATGATAAAAATACACAAGCAGATTCAAATTTAATAATAAACGATTATGAATTATTTATTCAAAAAGTTGTTTTTCACATCCTTTCGATTTAATAATAAAGTATCATAACCTTGTTTTTGAAACTTCTTTGGTATTTAAATGTATTTTTACTATAAATTTTCTCTTTTAGACAATGTAACAGCGAAATTAGAAATTTTAGTTTATAATTTATATAAATATTTTTTATGTTAAATACAAAGTATTAAACATAAAAAATAAGAAAGGAAGTTAAAATATGAAACTTATAAGTACTGCTCATATATATATATATAGAAGTGTAATTAAATATTTTAACTTGCTAAAAATTCAAACAGCTTGTATTTTTAATACAAGTTGTTTTCTATATAAATTTAGCAAGTTAAAGGGGGTGTGTTATTAAAATAACAGATTCCCAAAATAAGAACAATAATCTTCATTCGGCAAAAAGAGCAAAAAACGATGAATTTTTCACTTTATATGAAGATGTAGCGAATGAAATAAAATATTATGAAAATTTTCTACAAAATAAGCACATTTTATTTCCTTGTGATTATGATTACGATACTTTAAAAGAATCGCAAAAACAAGAATATCGAGAAAAAGGTTTTGTAAATGGTATTAATGATAATTTTGCTTTTTCTCGCTTTTTCAATGCTAAAAATCAAGGAAATGATTTTAATAAAGGTTGAAATAATATATTACATTTTAGTAGTTATAATCCAGAAACAAATGAAGGAACTACTTTTCAAACAAGCATCCCAGAATTTGCTAAAAAACATCCTTATGGTGTAGTTATAACAAATCCTCCATTTTCTCTATTAAGAGAATTTATAAATTTACTAATTGAAAATAATTTGAAATTCCTTATTATTGGTAATAAAAATGGAATTTCTTATAAAGACATCTTTAAATTAATAAAAGAAAATAAGGTTTGATTAGGAATTACAAGTCCCGGGGACTTTGTTACAGGTGAACAACCAACAAAAAGTCTTAAAGGTTTAACTCGTTGATTTACTAACATTGAAAACACAACAAGAGAAACTAAATTAATGTTATCTAAAAGTTGAGCAGAAAACCCCGAATATTATCAAAAATATGACAACTACAATGCAATTAATGTTAATAAAGTTATTGATATTCCATATGATTATGATGGAGCTATTGGAGTACCTATTACATTTTTAGATAAATACAATCCAGACCAATTTGAGATCATTGGTAAAATGTCTACAACAAAATTAGATGAATTTGAATTAGGTTACCCTTTTATAAATAAAAAAAGAATATATAGTAGAATAATAATCAAAAACAAAAATCCGCAAAGGATGGTGAATAATGGAAACAAAAGAGTTTAACATAAAAGAATTAGTTGATAAAACTAATTCAGGTGATATTATAAGTGATATAACATTACAAAGAGAAATTATTTATAGCTCAGAAAAACAATCGTTAGTTATAGATACTTTGATGAAAAAACTTGTTCTTCCTCCTATTATTTTGTGAAAATTAAATGATAATAAGTTAGAAGTAATCGATGGAAAACAAAGAATTCATTCTATAAAGAAATATATAAATAACGAAATTACTTGAAATGGTCAAAATTTTAATGAACTTGGTAAAAGCGACAAAGCTAAGCAAGATGAATTTAGTAAAATGAAAATTAGCGCTGTAATTCATACAGGAACCGAAGAAGAAAAACGAACCGCTTTTTATCGAATAAACACTTGTGGTGTTCCTTTAAGTGAGTTTGAAGTTATAAACGGATTGGTAGATAACAAATTCATCCAAGAATTAAACCAATATGTAAAAGATAACAAAAAATTAAGAAATCTCTTTGGTGAAACAAACTCAAGAGGAAAATATCAATTTATCATTTTAAAACTTGTTTCTAAACTTTCTAATGTGGAAAATATAGCAAAATGAATGAAGAATCAAGAAAGTTTTAGCAATCATAGTATAAACATAAATAAAATGCTACGATTTATCGAGAAAATTTTCCCACAGATTAACAATAAATATAAAGATATCCCTCTTCTTTTAAAACTTGCAGATAAATATAAGGATAAACAATCTCAAATTCTACAAAATGCAGTGCAAATAAAAGCACAAATAACATTGTTTTATAAAGATAAAGATTTAATGAAAATAATCGATACAAAACAAAAAGAGAAATATTTCATCGAACTTCTTGAATTAAAAACTACGGATGTAGATAAACGAAGATTCTTCAATCTAGAAGAAAAGGAAACTTTATTTAATAAAAATAAAATAAATAAACCAGATAGCAACTTAGTTGTTGCTAAGTGTGCTAAATGTTTAAATGAATTTGAAAAATCTAATTTAGAAATGGATCATATTATTCCATGGAGCTTAGGTGGCCCAACTAATTTATCAAATGCTCAATTACTTTGCAAAAGTTGTAATAGTTCTAAAGGTAACAAAGAAAACACAGTTTAACTGTGTTTTCTTTATCAAATAAGTCTATTTGAAATAACGTTATCTGTTTGTGAATCAGATTGTTCTTCTTTGTTTTCTACTACTTCTTGTTCTTCTTTTTCTTCTTGTGCATCTAACATAATTAAGGTGCTAAAGTTTTTAACTAGGTTGTTTTTGAATACTGCTTTTTCTAATGCATAATTAATTGCTGGTAGACTAAATAATAAAATTAAGTTTAAAAAGTAGTATAAAACAGGTAAGTAGTTGGGTATCAATCCACCTTTATTTTGGTCGTAGAATACTCCCCATCCATTTGGATTGGTTGTATTTGAACCTAAGAATGTAAAAATAACCACTAAGTATACTATTTCAGCAACTGCTATTCCTGTGACAGCCAATGCAGCAGAAATATAAAATACTCATTTATTAATCTTATTAGTTTCGCTAATTTTATGTCTTTTTATTGCGTATAATAAAATTACCAGTGCATAAATATTAAAGAAGAATAAGGTTGGATAATTTGATACTGCATCGATTAAGATATCAGTATTTAATACAATTGCAGGGATGTAAATTAAAACACCTCAAAATGCAAAAATAATTGTGATGTAAATTCAAAATGTTTTTTGTAATCCAAAACGTTTAATCAAAGCTCTTGATCCAAAGTATAGTTTGGCTTTTACAGTATTATGGGTTTCATTAATAAATGCTGCACTAAGTCCGTTTAAAACCCCAAATGTTGAGATTAAAATAAAGAATCAAATAATAGGACTGATGTATGCTGCAACTGATTTAGGTAAAGTATCTGATAATAACCCACCGATGTTACCTTGATTATGTAAAATTGATGAAAGTGCAATTAAGGTGTATATTACCACCACAAAAGCCATTCCAAAGAAAATTGCCTTCGGTACATTTTTGTTCGGTTTTTTAATCTTATGTGACATTGATGCATTACCTAAGAAAGCATCGTAAGCAAATAATACAGCAGGTAAAGCAGCAACCAATCCTTTGATGCTAAATGATTTACCTATAATGGTAAATGCATTTACTCCACCAGCATTATGTACATTTGGTAGCACAATTCCGATGAATAACGCTACTAATATAGGTACAAATTTTAATATAGTAAAAAATGACTGTAATTGCCCTGATGTTCGAGTTGATGCATAGTTTAGTAGCATAAACACGATCATAAATAACAATCCAATAATAATATGAACCACACTATGAATATGTGAAGTATCGAGTTTTGAAGCAGCACCAATGAATGTGAATCATACTTCAGACCCAAAGATTCCAAGTAGTGCATTTAAAGCACCAAAGTAAAATGTTGAAAATGATATGGATGTAAAGTATCCAAGTCGTGAACCACCTACTTTAAAGGCTCAATTTGATAAACCTGTCAGTTTTGTGTTCTTAAATGATCCAATTTCAGCAAATGATAATGCTGCTGTAAGTGAAATTAAACCTCCTACTATTCATGCTAGTAATCAAGTGACTCCATCTCCTCCTGTGGTCCTAGAAATAGAACCATTTTTGAAGAAGATACCAATTCCGACAACAGAACCGATTACTAACATTAAGGAGAAAAATAAACCAATTTTTTTATGTTTCATTACTTCCTTTTATGTTTTGATATGGTATTTTTAGTTTGTATATATGTATTTTAAGATTATGAAATTTTGCTTGCAAAATTTCTTGTATATGGTTTGTAAACACCTGTTCTACTAGGTGCGGGATTGCTAGAACAGCAATTTTATGTTCTTTATATGTAATTCAATCACTTCATTTAACATCTGATGTGATAAATAATGCATTAGGATATTTTTTAGCTAACTGATTGATTGTTATAATATCACCTGAACCTGCTAAAATAACACAATATGAGTATTTATATTCTAAATCAGATGCGTTGCTTTGAAAGTTAGATAAATTTAAATATTCCCAAAAAAGTTTTTGCACATCTGAAATAGATATTTTTTTAGCAATTATCGCTGTGTATCTAGGACCTTCAGAAATTACATAGTTTGATAAATTTATCGCTTTTGCAATTTGATATGAAGTTCCATTTACATCAAAATCATAGTTTGTATGCATTGAATATGCACTAATTTTATTTTTAACCAACCCTTTTTTGATTTGTTTTTTATACTCTGCTTTTTGTAGCATATCAGTTTTTGTTTTTTCAAACAAAAACGGATGGTGGGTGATAATCAAATTGCACTGATTTTCTAATGCAAAGTTATAAACATCAGATGTTAAATCAATAGCTAATACAACTGCTGTTACTTTTTTATTTTTGTTTGCTTTTAAAGCATATCCAGATGGATCTCATATTTCTTTATTAGACAAAGGAAATAGACTTTCTAGATATTCTATAATAGTATTTACGGACATTAATATCTTAAATAATCCCTTAAATTTTTACCGTATTTAGGATTTCCTTTCAATTTACGTAAAATCTTGTTTTCAATTTGTCTAATTCTTTCTTTTGAAACATTGTTACGCATTTTTGCTAGTTCTTCTAAGGAATGAATCCGATACCGTTGTCCGTTTTCATCATATCCTATTCCATAGCGACGACATATAAGTTCTTTTTCTTCTTTTTCTAAATAATTATCAATCATATCAAGCAAAATAGTATGTAACTCCTCGTGGGCCGCAAAATCCACTGGATTAATAACTACTTCATCCTTAACAAAATCACTAAACGATGAATCATTTTCTTTTCCTACTTGTTTGTCAAGTGAAATAGGATCAATATTTATTTTTTTAATGTAACCAACTCTTTCAGCAGTGAAATCACCACCAATACGCTCGGCAATTTGTGCTAAGGTAGGTTCATTACCTAACTCATGTTGCAATTCACGTTCGATTTTAGATACCTTATTAATGGTTTCTACCATATGAACTGGGACTCTAATGGTTCGTGCTTGATCAGCTACAGCACGGGTGATAGCTTGTCTAATTCATCATGTTGCATAAGTTGAAAACTTATATCCTTTATTAACATCATATTTTTGTACTGCTTTCATAATCCCTTGATTTCCCTCGGAAATCAAATCAATAAATGAAAGTCCGCGGTTTTTATATTTTTTAGCATTATTAATCACAAGACGCAGGTTTCTTAAAATTAATTTATCCCGAGCTCTTTTACCACGAAAACCACCACGGTCCATTTCTTTGGATAATTGTACTTCTTCTTCTTCAGTTAATAGTTTTCCATACTTACCAATTCAACGCATATATCATTTGACAATATCATTTGTTTCAGTAAGTTTGTTAGTTAAATTACGTGCTTTTTTATTCTCGGTTTCTAGCAAAGTTGCTTGTGAACCTAAGGTTTCTAAATCAAAGTCACCAAAACTAAATTCATCATCAGAAGCATCATCAAAAAACATCGAATCTTCTTCTTCAGGTTCTTCATCTTTTTCTTCATCTTCTTCATCATCTGTTGATAATGATTCTAAATCATAATTAGGTTCTTCGGTGTCTTCTGAAAAATCTTCATCTGCATCAAATTCATCTAATGGAAAATCTACATCATCTAAATCTAGAGTATCGGATTTGAAATTAGGTTCCAATTCTTCTTCGATTTGGTCTCTGCTAACTGCATCTAAATCACCTGCATCACTGTGGTTTTCTAAAATATTTGCTTGAAATAAAGCATCTAAAAAATCATCGTTTTCTTCTGCATCAACATATATATTATGATTTAATAAAATGTCAAACACTTTTTCTTGAGAAAAATGATTTGTTTTAGATTTTTTCATCTCTGTTTTTAAAAGCTTGATAACATCTTTGTAATCTGACATTTTACCTCTTTTCTATTCTTATTTTTTTGTTTTGTATATTGGCTAATTCTTTTTGATATTCACTTTTACGACGAAAGTTTTTAATTTGATTTTCAATATAAAATTGCTCATTTGCTTGTGCCGCTTCCTTAACATATGGAAGTAAATTTAACTCAACTGTATCATTTTTTGCTGCATTTTGATACTGCAAATCTATATCATTTTGACATTGTTGCATATATTCTTGAAAATATGAATAGCTTTGTTCATCACTTTGGAATTTACTTAATTTCAAAAAAGTTTGATATAAATGTTCTTTTAGCTCGGTTAATTTTGCTTCGATGTTAATGTTTTCTATTGCTTTATCAGCACTTTCAAAAATATCTTGCTCAATTACTTCATTAATTTTTAGGTTGAACATTTTTATTTCAGTATATAAATCTCGCAATTGTGCAGGTTGGCTAAAAATGACTTCTAAACCTTGTTCACTATAAAATAAGTTTGAAAAATCATTGCGACAAAGCATAAAAATCAAAATCTTTAATCTCTTGAATTTGCTTATTTCATCAAAAAAATGTTTTTTATTCGGATTTATTTGAAATTTTGGATTAACAGGAAATTCAAAATTCATATCAAAGGGATGTTTTTGAATTTGTCTAGGTTGATAATCAACATAAATATTATTTATATCTATATCATAGTTAAATTCACTCTTTATTTTATTTTTAAAATATGCTTTATTTTCGTTTGATAAGTATGATAAATAACTATTAAATTCAATTACAAATTCCTTGATTTTATTAAAATCAGAATTTTTTGTTATAGTAAAATTTATTTTTAATGTATCATAAACAAAATCAATTGCTCCCCGTGTGGTTTGCATCAGTTGTTTTAAGGTTTCTGCTCCTTCTTTATTTAAAATCTCATCAGCATCTTTTTGATATGGATTTATAATAACATCAATGCGATTAATTTTATTCGATAATAATGTCTTAATAGTTTTTAATGTAGCATTTATCCCTGCTGCATCATTATCTAAAAATAATTTAATTTTATAATTATATAAGAGTGGAATATGTTGATTAGTAAGTGCTACACCCATTAAAGCAACAACATTTTTTATCCCTGCTTTATAACATGCAATCGCATCAATAAAACCTTCTACAATTACAACTTCGTTACTGCTTTGAATGTGGTCTTTTGCATTAAAGTAGTTGTATAGAATTTTGGATTTATTAAATAAATTACTTTCAGGTGAATTTAAATACTTAGCTACTTCATTGGTTATTGTGCGACCACTAAAACCTACTATTTGACCATATTGATTTTTTATCCCAAAAACAACCCTATTACGAAAGTATTCTACATAGTTTTCGTTAATCAAACCACTGCTATATAATTTATCAAATCCATAACCTAATTTTTCATTTAAGTGTTTTGATAATAAATTAAAATCAGGTGCAAATCCTATATCAAAATAACTTATAAGTTCGCTATCAAATAAATTACGTGTTTTTAAGTAGTTGATAGCTGCATTGTTTTTAAGTAGTTGCAATTTATAAAAAGTGTTTGCTGCTTGCAAAATTTCTAATTGTTCTTGTTCTTGTGCATTATATTCCACTAACTCGGATTTATTTAAAGAACTAAAATCTAGTTCTTTTCCGATGTTTTTTGCTAAATACACAATTGCATTAGTATAACTCATCTGTCTTTTTTTTGTTAAATAAGTAACTATGTTACCACTTTCTCCGCAAGAAAAACATTTATAAATTTGTTTTATTGCTGACACAGAGAAACTAGGATTACTATCATTATGAAACGGACATAGTCCTACATAATTATTACCTTTTTTATTTAATTGGACATCTTCAGAAATGATATCCACTATATTGTTTGAAGAAGTTATTTCCTTAATCAATTCATATGAAATTGCTTGTGTCATTACCCTCCAAACTAAATATATTCATTAATTTGCTCAATCAAAATGCGAAATTGCTCCATTGTATCGCGATTTCTTAATGTAACAGTTGCATCTTCTAAACTTTGATGATCAACTGTTAAACATCAATATGTCCCAATTGCATCATTGCGACGATAACGTTTTCCGATTGAGCCACTTTCATCATAACTTGTCGAGATTCCTAAATCAATTAATTGGTGATAAATTTTTAATGCTTTTTCAGAAAGTTTTTTAACTAACGGAAGTACAGCAACTTTATAAGGTGCAATTTCTTTTGGAAATCTTAAAACTATTCTTTCATCACTTTCTGTCGCTTTCTCAACATCATAACAATTTACAAGGATAGCAAGCATTAAACGATCTAAACCAATACTTGGTTCAATCACATAAGGAATTAATTTAGTATTTGTTTCTGGATCTAAATATTCTAAACTTTCTCCACTTGCTTGCATATGTGCTCTTAAATCAAAATCAGTTCGATTCGCTACTCCTAAAAGCTCACCTCAACCAAACGGGAATAAAAATTCTATATCAGTTGTTGCATCAGAATAATGTGCTAATTCTTCTGGGGTATGTTCTCGAATCCTAACATTTTCTTTTGTTATGCCAAGTTTTTTTATTAACTTCATACTTTTTTGGATATAATAATCAAACCATTTTGGCGCGTGCTCAGGATAACTAAAAAATTCTAATTCCATTTGCTCAAATTCACGAGTTCTAAAAATGAAATTTCCTGGAGTAACTTCATTGCGAAAACTTTTTCCTACTTGTCCGATTCCAAAAGGTAATTTAGCACGAGTTGTTCTTTGCACATTTTTAAAGTTTATAAAAATTCCTTGTGCTGTTTCTGGACGTAAATAAATTTTTGATTTATTTCCTTCAATTACTCCTTGGGCAGTTTCAAACATTAAATTAAATTGCTTAATTTCGCTTCATTGTGCTTTGCATCCATCATATTCAGGTAAATTTTGATTTAAATATTCTCGCATTTGATCATTGCTAAGTTGTTCAGGGATAATGTTGGAATTAATTTCATTGATTAATTTGTCAGCACGGTATCTTTTTCCGTTCACTTTGTTTTCAATTAGTGGATCATTAAAATTCCCGACATGTCCACTTGTTTCTCAAACTTTTGGGTTCATTAAAACTTTTGAATCGATTAAAAAATTATTAGTTTCTTTTAAAATAAATTCTGTTTTTCATATTTGTTTGATGTTATCTTTTAATAAAGAACCTAACGGACCATAATCTCAAGTATTTGAAAGACCTCCGTAAATTTCACTGCCTTGAAAAATAAACCCAGTGCTTTTAAGATGGTTAACTAAAACTTGCATAAATTCTTTATTATTTTTATTAAACATTTTATTATTATACTATTTTTATATTTTTTAAATATAAAAATTTGCTATTTTATAACTTTCTACAAAAATGCAAAATAAAAAAGTCAAAAGACTTTTAAATTTAGTTAAGCGGTGGAATTACACCTACTCATAATAAAATCACAAGAACAAATAGTATTGCAAGTGCTAAAGAAGCAAATAATACTGTTCAGAACATATATGGAATACGTTCTTCAGTTACTACAACTTCGCTTTCTTCTTTTGGTTGTCCTTTTGCTACATCTGAAAATACTACAACATTAGTTTGTGGTTTAACTTCAGCTGCGATAATAGGATAGTGATATGCTTGTTGTGGAACAAATGCTAAATGTAATCCTTCGAACACAAGATATGATAATCAGTGTACTAATAATACATTTCTACCACATTCTTTTCGATAATATACGGCTGTTTCTGGATTGAATTCGATTTCAGGTTTACCAACAATTTTTTCAGATAATGATTTTACAGATGTTGCCAATGAAGCGGCGACTAATTCGAATAATTTTTGTGCTTTTTTATCATCAGTAAATTTATTAGAAAGTTTTTTAGTAACTACTAAAACATTTTTCAGTTGTTCCTTGATTCTTGTTAAATCTTGCTCAGATGTTGTTTTTTCTTCTTTGAAAAATTCAGCAACCTTAGAAATTCTTTGTGCATAAACAGCTAGAGCCTCAAGTTGTTTAGTAGGTTGTAGATTTTCAATAAATTCGAATCTAATAGGTTCTTTTGAACCCGTAGAAACTTCCTTTACTACTTCCACAGGTACTTCTTTTACCACCTCTTTAATAACTTCGACTACTTTTTCAACTGGTACTTTTACTTCTTTGATAACTTGAACTTCGATAGGAACTTCTTTAGTAACTTCTACTTCCTTAACAACTTCTAATGGTACTTCTTTAACTACTTCAATTTCTTTTACTACCTCAAACGGTACTTCCTTAATAACCTCAACTTCTTTGATGATTTCAATCGGTACCTCTTTAATGACTTCGACTTCTTTAATAATTTCAACAGGAACTTCTTTAACAACTTCCTTTACCACTTCAACAATTTTTTCAACAACTTGAACTTCTGGCTCAGTTTGCTTTACTTCTTGAACTATTACCGGTGCTGCTTGACCTTGTTTTTGAAGTTCTTCGTTTAGTCTTTGTAGTTTTTCGATTTCTAAATCTTTAGCAGATTTTTTTCTTTCAATAATAAATTCATCATCAACAGGGAAGTATGTTTCATGTTTTCTAAGAACTTTAAAATCGTTTAGTCTTTCAAGGTAATCACGAGCCTCATCTGATTTTCTTGCTCCTGTTTTTGAATCAATAAAGAATTCAGATAATACATCACTTTCAACTACATTACCATCAAATTTATCAACATTGATTTCGTAAAAATCAACACCTTCTTTTCATTCTGAAATGAAAATTCCCCCAAATACTTTTTGATCTGTTTGGAATCAAGTTGCACAATCATATCCCAGTGATAAAAATCAGTTCATCGCATCTTTACGAGTTTTAAATTGAGCTAATGCATCTTTTACTTTTGGGTGCTTAAGCACTCATGGATAGTTTTTATTTAATGCTGGTTTATATAAACATAATAGACGTTTCATATTCTTCCTTTAATTTTTTTAATTTTCCTCACTTTTTGCTTACAAATAAGAATATTAGAAATAATTGTTAATATTATATAATATTATTACCACAGCAGATATTGCTAAATACATATTTTTATTCCTAAAAAATAGGAAAAAAAGTAAAAATTCAACTTTTTTTCCTAAAATAAGCAAAGAAAAAGTAATTTTTTTCTTTTTTTCCTATGGTATAGGCAAAAAAAGAAAATAAACGAGGCAAAATGAATAATAAAGAACATATTTTAGAGAAAATTAATCAAATTGTACCGGATGAATGTGGAGTTTACTTATGAAAAAACAAGAACAACGAAATTATTTATGTCGGAAAAGCTAAAAATCTAAGAAAAAGACTTAAACAATATTTTGAAGGACATAATAATTCTTGATTAACTCCTGTGATGGTTGATCAAATAAATGATTTTGATTTCTATATATGTAAATCTGAGCGCGATTCATTTTTAACAGAGTTAAAATTTATAAAACAATTTCAACCTCGTTATAATATAAAACTTACAAACAAGAATACATATCCCTATTTTTTATTTGTAATTGATAAAAATGGTTTACATATAGATATTAGTGATAATCTGAATAAAAAAAATTTAAAATATTATTTTGGCCCGCTTACACCTACATCACAATTTTCAGCTTTTTACGATGTTTTATGTAATCAGTTTTTATATTATAAAGGACTTAAAATTACCAATAAAGATGAATCGTATTGATTAAATGCCCTTGAAGAAATTAAAAATATTTTCAAAAATAAATCGCCTGAATTTATTAAATTAATTTCACAAAAGGAAGCAGAATACAGCAGCAAATTAGAATTTGAATTTGCACAAGTTTATAAAAATGCTTCTGTGTTTATTAAATCATTATTACAAACACAAATTCTACAAATTAGCAACACACAATCACTTGATTTTTTTGCTTTCGAAAAAGTAAATCAAAATATTTTTATTTCAATCCGATCTTATCAACACGGTTCAACCACTTATATTGAAAACATAAATCGCAACTTTCAAGGTTTACTAACTGAATTTATCGAAAAATTTATCAATGATTACTATAAAAAACGACTAGATATAAAAAGCAAAATCTTGCTAGATTTTGTTTATAAATCTGAAAACCTTATTTTTGATGACAACCTTACTAAAAGAATCTTATATCCACAAAAAGGGATTTATAAAAGTATATTAGAAAACCTTAAATCAAATGCTCAAATCCAAGCAAAGGAATATGCGCGAAAACATATAATTAATGATAATGTAGCTTTATGAATTAAACTAAAACAGGAATTAAATTTATCCGAAATAGATAAATTTATTATTTTTGATAATTCTTTTGAGAATTATCAAAAGGATGTTGCTGGTTCTTCTTTATGTTTTGATATCACGGGTCAAATAAAAAACTTAACAACTTTTAATAAATTATCAGAATTCAATCAAAAAATTGATAAGCATTCAGATGTACAATTTACTTACTATAATGCTGTTTCTTTTTTACAAAAGCATAAAAATAAAATAAATGCAAATGATGTTTTTATTGCTGATGGCGGCATTGCTCAAATAAACGAGATTAAGGAAGCGTTAAAAAACTTCAATCTTAATAATCTTGTTTTTGGTTTGGTAAAAAACGATAATCACAAAACACAAAAACTTATTAATGATTTAGGTAAAACTATTCAATTATCTGATGAAAGTTTTTTATATTTCTCTGCTTTACAAGAACATGTAGACAAAAATGTGAAAAGATATTATCATCAACTTGCCGATTCAAAAAACACACTGAAAGGATCATTAAACATCCCTAATATAGGTAAAAAAACTATCACTGCATTAATTGCTAAATTTGGAACTTATGCATCTATAAAAGAACAATCGCTTGAAAATCTTACAGAAGTCATCGGAACAAGTAGAGCCCAATCTGTTTATAATTATTTTCACAAAAAATAGTATTTATCCAAAAGATAAACACTATTTTACATCCTAATATTTCCTGTAGTTCTTGGAAACGGAATGCTATCACGGATATTTTCCATTCCTGTTATAAACATCACAAGTCTTTCGAATCCAATCCCGAATCCAGATGATTTAAGATGACCAAAACGTCTTAAATCAAGATATCATTGTAAGTCGGCTTGATCAATACCGAGTTCATTTACTCGTTTTACGATTTTAAAATAATCTGTTTCTCTTTGACTTCCACCGATTAATTCCCCTATTTCGGGAACTAATAAATCAAAAGCCGCAACTGTTTTACCATCATCATTTTGATACATATAAAATGCTTTAAATGATTTAGGAAAATTAATAACAGCAACTGGAGATTTATATACAACATCAGTTAAGTATTTTTCGTGTTCACTTGCTAAATCTAGTCCAAAATGGATATCTTTTTCTTCAAATATATCTTTTACTTTTTCAAGTTCTTTTAATGCATCTTGATAATCAACAATTTTTAATTCTGAATCTAAAAAATTGTGGATTTTATTTAATAAGTTTCCATCACTTAGTTTGTCTAAAAACTCCATTTCAAAAGGATGTTTAGCTACGGTATTTCTTAAAACAACTTTTAATAAATCCTCTGATAATAAAATAGTTTGATGCAAATCATAAAAAGCCATCTCGGGTTCAATCATTCAAAATTCTGCTAAATGTCTTTTAGTATTCGATCGTTCCGCTCTAAATGTTGGTCCAAATGTATAAATATTTTTAAATACATTTGCATAACTTTCTCCATGAAGCTGCCCCGTTACTCCTAAGGTTGATTTGTTCCCTTTACCAAAAAACGGATCATCCACATTCGAATCAGAGACATTAAACATTTCCCCTGCACCTTCTCCGTCATTAGAAGTAATAATAGGTGTAGTGACATAATGAAATCCTTTAAACATAAAATACTTATGGATTTCTTGTGCCAAGGTTGAACGAATTAACATCACTGCTTTTAAAACATTTGTACGGTGACGCAGGTGTGGAATTTCCCGCAATGTTTCAAGTTTCATTTCTTGTGCTTGAATTGGGTAATCTTCATCCACTTTTTTATATTCAATTAACTTGGTAGCAGTCATTTCGATGGGTTGCGGCGCATCTGGTGTAGCTCTCAAAATCCCTTGTAAAGAAAGTGCAGATCCGGGTTTTAAAGTATCAAGAACATTAAAATCAAAATCACCTTTAAACACTACCTGCAAGTTTTTTATGGTTGATCCATCATTTATTTCTAAGAAGCGAATCTTTTTATTTCCACGATTAGATGTAACTCACCCTTGAATTTGAATATCTAAGTTGTTATAAAAAATAGGTTTTAATAAAATACTTTTTATTGTATGCATTTTTCTCCTTTATTATATTATACTAAATTTGCTTCTTTGCTGTGTTAAAAGTTGTTAATTTCTCTATATCTTCTAAATTAAATATTTCATTTTATTTTTTAATTACCTTATTTTATTGTTATTTTTATAATATAAAAATGCTTGATATAAATCCTTATAAATCATATTACCATAATTTATTTGTTTAAAATGATAACCAAAAATTAAGAAATAATAAATAGCTAATTTATTACTTTTTCTTATTATAACTGTATCAATAACCTTATAATTCATATAAAATATCTTATTACTCTTATAATAAATATGACATAAAAATTTATTATCATCATACTTAGCGTCTTGTTCATTATTTAGATAATATTGTTCTTCTGAATATTCAAAATAATCAAATATCTTAGTTAATTTATTATATAAATATTTATATTTTTTATAATATAAAACTATAAAAACTGATTCTATAACCAATGCAAAGGCATAGAAAATATCTACATATCTTCATTCCTTAAAATAACCTAATTTTATTTGAGACGCAAGTTTATTGTATGCATCCAAATTTACAATTAATTCGTTTATAAAAAATAATAAAAATATAATAAACAAGGACATAATCATATTCTTAAATATAAATTTGTTTTCTTTTAAATATAATTGACCTCCTTTTTTAAATAGTACATTTGTTTGCCTTGCTTCTGTTATACTAACAAGTTTTTGACACTTATAAATAATGAAATTAGTGAATGAGTTTGTATTAAATAATATAATGAAAGAAAGCACTAAGATGTTTGTTGATATAATCACCCCTAAACACATTAATATAAATAAAAATAGTGACATAAAGCTTCCTTAAATATCAAATGTATATTAATCACTTTGTTCTTCGTTAAAAAAATTAACATAATCAAAATACAAACCTTGATAATATTCACTATGCTCATCTTTTCATGATTTGTGCATATCAAAAATAAAAAAAGCAAAAACATCATATGCACTTTCTTTAAATATTTCTTTAACTCTTTGTGTTGTCAGTACCCTTACCCTGACATCAAAAAAGTTTGTTCTAAAATATATATAATTATTTGTGGTAAGCCCGTTGTTAAAGTAAATAGTATTATCAAGCATATATTCACAATCGATTATTTTGCTACTTTTGACTTTTTCATCAAAGTGTTTTCTGACTTTTCTCCCTATATGAAAGCACTGAAAGTAATAATGAAATGTAAAAATATCAGTAATGATATATGTAATAAAGTTTACCATAAAAATTATTATCATTTCTGGTGCTGTTTTTGTATTAAAATACTTGTCTAGTAGGATGAATGTTATTGTTAAAATAATATGTGTAACAAAACGAAAAATTATTGCTATTACTCAATAAAAAATTTCCTTATTATAAGATATAAGATACTTTCTAAACTCATATCATCCCTTTACAAAGTTTATATGATACTCTTTTGTTTTTTGACTTATATCTCTGCTGTATGTATCTTTTGCTATAAAAAAGAAACTTTGATATCTTTTTGTATATGCAATTATAAAAACAGGATAGAAAATAACCGCAAAACAAGCATTTATTATCAACAAAATAAAAACATATTCAAACATTTTATCCTAAATTATCTGTTTTTGTTTTATTAGGTAATTTTCTTATATATCATTCATTTAATTTTTTATTATATATCTTTTGCATCCCTCATGCATAAAGCATTCAATCAGGTTTTGCTAACATTTGTTCTAAGGTTAATACTTCAGATGTTTTAAGATTTTTAAAAACTAAATTCTTTCCTCCTTTACCGCCTTGATTATAAGGTTTATCAATTGGTGTTTCTTTTACTACTACTCATTCAACTCTTTTAATATTTTCTAAATTTATCGCTATTGTTTGTAACTGATTCTCTAATTCTGATAAAAAGTTATTTATCTTTTTATTTTTCTCTTCCATACTATCGATTTCTCTTTTTGTTAAATAGATATCAATTGAATCAAGAACAAATCCTGTTGTATGTAAAAAAGCTTTTTTGAAAAATGTTTTATATGGTACTTTTTCAATTGCTCAAAATTTACCTTTATAATTCTTTACTGCAGAAAAAACATTTCAAGTTCACCCAGAAATAACATTTTTACCATATGAGTAACCTGATAATGCTTCATCTTTCGAACTTTTTTTAGGAAACTGAAATATTTCTGATAATAATTTATGATTCTTTATATATTTATCCCTTCTGGATTCTAATATACTAATTGCAACACTTAATCCAATGGATGCACCTGCTGATAATGCAGTACCAAAAAAACCTAATCCAAAGCTAAAAATACCTGCAAAAAAGCTAAATATAGATACAGCAGACATCGCTATTTGTGCATTTAGTAATCTTTTTATTATATTGTTATACCAAAGTATATTATCATTTATATCTATATAAAGTTGTTTTATATCTTGTGATTTGGATTCAAATTCAAAAAATTGTTTTGTTAGATTTTTTGAATTCATTTCATTACTATCTATGTTTATTACATAACCATTATTCGCATCTAGAACGGTTCTTTGTATTGTAGATTCATTATTATTTAACTTTGCTACTTCTTTTTTAACTGTATGTACACCAGATTTAAAAGTATTTAAGGACTTTGTTAATTCGTTCTTAAATTTTTTATATCCTGTCTCGTTAAGATAGTTATTTATATTTTCTTGTTGGTCTTTTGTAATCAGATTATTTGTTTTATAAATATCCAAAAAATTATTCATTATTTCTTTATAATCATCTAAGGAAATTTCGCTAATTGGTTTATTAATACTTTTATTCTTTTTAATAATTCCTTCCGATATTTTATCTAGTATATTTTCTTTATTTTTAAAAATATCTTTAGATAATTTTTCTATATATTCTATATTTAAATCCTTATCAGGGTGTTCCTGAATTTTCGGAAAACTTGTTTCTAATTTTACATCATTGTTGTTAATACCAGTTAACCCGTTCAAACCAGAAGTGACATCACCTATTTTAAAAATAATATTCTTCATTTTATTCCTTTCTCATATAAATAATTCTATCAAAGAATCCAACATAAGTGGTTTATTTGTTGAATTTATTTCACTTTTATGATATGTATGTTGTATATGTATTATTGATTCGGTATTTCTTTGTGATATAAATTCCTTATATAAAATAATTCATTATAATTTGTCTATATAGGGGTTATATGAACAAAAAATTAAAAACTTTATTGATATTATCAAGTTTAACAACTTCTACTATCGCAGTAAGTTGTGGAACAACTACATCTGCTAATACAAATAGATCTGGTGGAAGTGATTCAGTAACATCAGATAAGAACAAAAAACACGAACCATCTCCAGAAGAATTAAGGGAAAAAGCAATCGAATCGTTTGTAAAAGAAAATAAGATTAATGATAATTATTATAAATATGATGGACAAAAAGATAATAATCCGTTCTTAAAAGATTGGGATTATTGGTTTAAAATCCCTGGTTATAGCATTAAAAACTATGATGCTGATGATGTAAGAAATTGAAAATTACATATTGCTAAGCCTTATATGAACATCGGGGATTTTGGTAAGATTAACGATGCATTTGATGCAAAAATTAATGGTGGAGTCGATCAAAGTTTATGAAAAGCAAAGAAGCAAAAATTTAATGATTGAGCCAAAGCTGAGTTTGGTTTTATTAAGCCGAATCCTGATGTTGATATAGAAGTATCGATGAAGAATTATAACGGGGATTTATATCAACTAATTAACGATGTGATAAATGATAAAATAAATATCGATGAAAAAACAAAAGAAAATTTTTATAATGAAGTTTTAGCATATTTAAATTCTGCTAGTGATAAAAATACTTATA